>DASVQJ010000181.1:0-50552 GCA_036389235.1 Pyrinomonadaceae bacterium
AGTTGACGCGCTCCATCTCGCGCTCGCGCACCTGCGCGCGCGCCGCCGGCGCGGCGGCGGCGCAGAGCCAGAGCAGGACGACGGCCGTGAAGAACATTCTCATCTCTCTTCCCTCCCCCGTAAGTGTCAGAAGCTTGAGCCGCGGGCGTCGCGATTGACTTTGGCTCGCCTGAAAGTGTAGAAGCGTTGGCGGCCGGGCCGCAAAAGCATACTTCAACCGAACGCCAAACCAGAACCGCCCCGGGGGCGGTCGCAGGAGAACCGATGCAAGGTGAAGCGACGCCGCGCGCGAAGTGGGGCAAGGTACTCGACCAGACGCGCTGCATCGGCTGCCACGCCTGCACCACCGCGTGCAAGTCCGAGAACCTCGTCCCCCTCGGCGTGACGCGCACCTACGTCAAGCACGTCGACGTGGGGGTGTGGCCGCAGGCGCGGCGCGCGCACCAGGTGACGCGCTGCAACCAGTGCGCGCACGCGCCGTGCGTCGCGGCCTGCCCGACCTCGGCCATGTTCCAGCGCCCGGACGGCATCGTCGATTTCGACAAGCGCATCTGCATCGGCTGCAAGGCGTGCATGGCCGCCTGCCCCTACGACGCCATCTTCATCAACCCGGAAGACCACTCGGCCGAGAAGTGCAACTTCTGCGCGCACCGCGTCGACTCCGGCCTGGAGCCCGCGTGCGTCGTCGTCTGCCCCGTCGAGGCCATCATCGTCGGCGACATGAACGACCCCGACTCGCGCATCGCCCACTACGTCGGGCGCGAGCCGGTGGAGGTGCGCAGGCCCGAGAAGGAGACTCTGCCGAAGGTCTTCTACAAGGGCGCGCACCAGGCGACGCTCGACCCGCTCGCCGCGCGACGCCCCGACGGCGACCTCTTCATGTGGAGCGAGCAGAAGGCGGACGCTGAGACGGTCAACTCCGGCAACCCTTCCTTCCGCAACAGCTCGGCCGCGGCGCTCCTGGCCTACGACGTGCCGCACTCGCTCCCCTGGGACTGGCGCGTCAGCCTCTACACCTGGACGAAGGGCATCGCCGCGGGCGCCTACCTCGTCGCCGCGCTGCTCGTCCTGCTCGGCTACCTGAACGCGCACGGCATCTCCGACACGGTCAACGCGTCGCCCCCGATAGGCTTCCCCGCTTCGCCCCTGTGGCTGTGGGTCGCGCCCGTCGTGTCGGGCGTCTTTCTGGCGATAACCGGCGCGCTGCTCATCTGGGATTTGGAGCACCCGGAACGCTTCTACATGATCTTCACGCGGCCGCAGTGGCGGAGTTGGCTGGTCAAGGGCGCGTTCGTCATCGCGGGCTACTCGCTGGTGCTCGCGCTGCACTTCGTTGCGGGTTGGATGGGGAGAGAGCGGGAGCCCTTGTGGCTCCTCGCGGCGGGGCTGCCGCTCGGCGTCTTGACGGCCGTCTATACGGCCTACCTCTTCGCGCAGGCGAAGGCGCGCGACCTCTGGCAGAACCCTCTGCTGCCGCCGCACCTGCTCGTGCAGGCTTTGCTGCTCGGCTCGGCGGCGCTGCTGCCGTTCGCCGCGTGGCTTGAGCCGGAGAAGGCGGCGTCGCCGCTCGCGTGGACGCTCGGGGCGACGAGCCTCATACACCTGCTGATGGTCTGGGGCGAAGTGACTTTGACGCACCCGACGGCGCACGCGCGGCTCGCCGTGTGGGAGATGACCCGCGGGCGCTACGCCGCCTACTTCTGGGCGGGCGTCGCGCTCGTGCTGCTCGCGGTCTGCGCGCCCTGGCTCGGGCTCGCGGCCGTCCCGCCCGCGCTCGTCGGGCTGGCACTGCACGAGCACGCCTACGTCCAGTCGGGCCAGGCCGTGCCGCTCGCGTAAATCGAGCGCTACCGCGGGTGGTTCTGACCCGGCGCCTGAAGAGGTCTCCTTGAAAGGAGAGTGTCGTATGGCAACGAAGAACGCGGCTGCGAAGTCGCCCGTCAAGCGCTTCCGCGCGCTGGTCAACCGCAAGGAGGGCGGGGACGTCTGCTCCATCAACATCCCCTTCGACGTGGAGAAGACCTTCGGCGCGCGCGGCCGCGTCCCCGTGCGCGGCACGCTCAACGGCGCGCCCTTCCGCAGCTCGGTCTTCCGGATGGGCGGCGACTGCCACTTCATGGTCGTCAACCGCAAGCTGCGCGAGGCTTCGGGCGTCAGCGGCGGCGAGACCGTCCCCGTCGTGTTGGAGCGCGACACGGAGACGCGCACCGTCGCCCCGCCCGCGGACTTCGCGCGCGCCCTCGAAGGCAGCAAGGAGGCGCGCGCCGTCTGGGACAAGCTCAGCTACACGCACCGGCGCGAGCACGTCGAGCACATCGAAGAGGCGAAGAAGCCCGAGACGCGCCGGCGCCGCATCGAGAAGTCCGTCGCCCTGCTCGCCGCCGGCAAAAAGGAGCCGCGCTGAAAGCCCGCACACGACCCATGCGCAGAACACACGCGACGACCTTCACGCTGCTCTTCATCTTCGCGCTGGCCTGCGCCGCGCCCGCCGCCCCGACGCCGGAGAAGAGGACGGTCACGCACGGCGGCGTGAGCCTGACCTACGACGCGTCGCTCGCGGGCGAGGGCCGGGGCGAGACCGTGCCCGCCTCGCCGCTGGAGAACGCGGACGAGAAGCCCGACGGCGTCTACCCGGAGCACATCGCCTTCACCCTCGTCGGCCGAACCGGCGGGCCGACCGACTCGTTCCACGAGCCGGTCGTGCGCGTCTGCCCCGTGGCCGAGTACCTGAAAGCCTTCTCGGCCTCGCCCCGGTACGTCAAAGACGCCGGGCGCACGCTGGACGAACTGCGCCGCCTCATCCGCCGCCGCCCGGCCGCGCTCAAAGGCAACGTCCCCGCGCTCCCCTTCCCCGACGCGACGGAGGTCTTCCACGCGCACGTCACCTACCTGCGCTTCCGCGGCGGCGCCGGCATCGCCTTCCTCACGCAGGCGCAGCAGGACGAAGGGTTGCTCAACAACCAGCAGGTCTCCTACGAGTTCCGCGGGCTCACGGACGACGGCCGCTTCTACGTCTCGGCCACCTTCCCCGCGGGCGCCCCCGCCCTCGCCGCGACCCGCGACGCCGCGAGCCACGAAGGCTACACGCCGCCGCGCGACCCGGGCGGCGGGCGCGAGAGACAAAGGTACGCGGCCTACGTCGAGCGCGTCCGGCGCAAGCTCGAACGCCTGCCGCCCGAACGGTTCGCCCCGAGCCTGCGCCTCTACGACGAGCTTTTAAGCTCACTCCGAATCGGATGACGGCCGAGGGTCTCGGAACGTTCTCCAGGGCCGCGCGCCGCCGCCTGCCGCGCGTGTTCGTCGCGCTGCTCGTCGCGGCGCTGCTGGCCGGCGCGGCGGAAGGGTCGGGGCGGCGCGTCAGGTTCCGGCGCGGGCAGACGAAGGCGCGCGTCGCGGGGCGGCTGGGCGGCGCGCGCGACGCCGCCGTCTTCGTCGCGCGCGCGCGGCGCGGCCAGCGCATGCGCGTCACGGTCGTGCGCAGCGCGGGGCCTGTCCGCTGCGTCGTCGGCTCGCCTTCCGGCGACGAGCAGGGGCAGCCCGGCACCGGGACGGTCTTCGACGAAGTGCTGGGGGAGACGGGGCTCTACCGCGTCCGCGTGACCGAGAGCCCGATGGGCGAGCCGTGGCGCGGCCCTTTCCTCATCGAAATCGAAATCAAATGAGCCCCGGACTCATTACGGTTGAGACGGGCGGCCCCGACGGTCCGCCGGTCTTCACGCTCGAATGATACGGAACGATTTCCTTCAAAGGAGAAAAGCACATGGCCGTACCCACGAACTACAAGGAGGGCGACATCCGGGGCGTCGACGTGTCGCACCACCAGGGCGTCATCAACTGGCAGAAGGTGTCCGCGTCCGGCGTCGTGTATGCTTACACGAAGGCCACGGAGAGCATCGGGTTCATGGACTCGCGCTTCGCCACCAACTTCGCGGGGATGAAGAGCAACGGCATCCTCCGCGGCGCCTACCACTTCTTCCGCCCGAAGCGGGACGCGAAGGCGCAGGCCGAGAACTTCATCGACGTGGTCAAGCACGTCGAGCCGGGCGACCTGCCGCCGGCGCTCGACGTGGAGGTGGACGACGGGAAGACGCCGGGCGTCATCATCAAGGGCGTCCGCACCTGGCTCGAAACGGTGGAGCAGGCGTTCGGGCGCACGCCCGCGATCTACACCTCGGCCAGCTTCTGGAACTCGAAGCTGGGCGGCACCGAAGAGTTCGGCGAGCACCCGCTCTGGGTCGCGCACTACACCGACAAGCCGAAGCCCGCGGTGCCCAAAGGTTTCGCGACCTTCGACATCTGGCAGTTCACGGACAGCGGCGCCGGGGCGGTCAACGGCATCACCTCCACCAAGCTCGACCTCAACCGCTTTAACGGCACGATGGATCAACTGCGTAAACTGGCGGGACTCTAACGGCGGCCGCCGCGGCGCCCCCCCACGGCGGGCGGGGCGCCGCGGCGGCAGTCGCGGCGGGACGACATGAACCTCAAAGAATTGAACGAGCGCGTGAGCGCCGCGCGCAGGGAGACGGAGGCGCGCGGCGAGACTTTCTACCCGGGGCCGAGCCGCGTGCACCTGGCGGCGTTCCCGCCGCGGGAGCGTTGGGACGACTGGGTCGAGTTGGAGTCGAAGGCGTGGCCGGAGCGCGTGGAGCGGCGCTACATGCTGGTGCCGACGACCTGCTTCAACTGCGAGTCGGCGTGCGGGCTGCTGGCGTACGTCGATAAGGAGACGTTCGGCGTGCGGAAGTTCGAGGGGAACCCGGAGCACCCGGGCTCCCGCGGGCGCAACTGCGCGAAGGGGCCGGCGACCTTGAATCAGGTCACGGACCCCGACCGGATTCTCTACCCGCTGAAGCGCGCGGGCGGGCGCGGCGAGGGCAAGTGGGTGCGGGTCAGTTGGGACGAGGCGCTCGACGACCTCGCGGGCCGCATACGGAAGGCCGTCGTGGAGAACCGGCACAACGAGGTGATGTACCACGTCGGCCGCCCGGGCGAGGACGGCTTCACCGAGCGCATACTGGCCGCGTGGGGCGTGGACGGTCACAACTCGCACACGAACATCTGCTCCTCGTCGGCGCGCGCGGGCTACCAGTTCTGGATGGGGCTCGACCGGCCTTCACCAGACCACGCGAACGCGGACGTGATACTGCTCATCAGCTCGCACCTCGAATCCGGCCACTACTTCAACCCGCACGCCCAGCGCGTGATGGAGGCGAAGCAGCGCGGGGCGAAGCTGATAGTTTTCGACACGCGCCTGTCGCACACGGCGACGCACGCGGACGTGTGGGTCTCGCCCTACCCCGGGTCGGAGGCGGCCGTCATGCTCGCGGTCGCGAACTATCTAATTCAGAACAACCTCTACGACCGCGAGTTCGTCCGCCGCTGGTGGAACTGGGAGGAGTACATGGCGGTCGAGCACCCGGAGCTCGAGACGAGCTTCGACGGGTTCGAGGAGGTTCTGAAGGGTCTCTACGCCGGGTTCACCTTCGAGTACGCGGCGCGCGAGTCGGGCGTGGACGCGCGGCAGTTGGAGGAGGTCGCCCGCGTCGTCTCGACCGCGGGCTCGCGCTTCTCAAGCCACAACTGGCGTTCGGCCGCCGCGGGCAACAGCGGCGGCTGGCAGGTGGCGCGCACGCTCTTCCTCATCAACGCCCTGCTCGGCGCGGTGGCGACCGAGGGCGGGGTCTTCCCGAACGCCTGGAACAAGTTCGTCCCCAAACCCATCCACACGCCGCCGCACCCGCCGCGCTGGAACGAGCTGACGTGGCCGCGCGAGTACCCGCTCGCGATGAACGAGCTGTCGTTCCTGCTCCCGCACTTCCTGAAGGACGGCCGCGGCAAAGTCGACACGTACTTCACGCGCGTCTACAACCCGGTCTGGACGAACCCCGACGGCTTCTCCTGGATCGAGGTCTTGCGGGACGAAAGCCTCATCGGCTGTTACGTCGCGCTCACGCCGACGTGGAACGAGTCGGCCTACTTCGCCGACTACGTCCTGCCGATGGGGCACGGCTCCGAGCGCCACGACGTGCACTCCTACGAGACGCACGACGCGCAGTGGCTCGGCTTCCGCCAGCCCGTGCTGCGCGCCGCGCGCGAGCGCATGGGCGACGAGATTAAAGACACGCGCGAGGTCAACCCCGGAGAGGTCTGGGAGGAGAACGAGTTCTGGCTTGAGCTGACGTGGCGCATCGACCCCGACGGCGCGTTGGGGATTCGCAAGTTCGCCGAGTCGCGGGAGCGGCCGGGCGAAAGGCTGAGCGTTGACGAATACTACGGCCACATCTTCGAGCACTCCGTCCCGGGCCTGCCCGAGCGCGCGGCCGAGGAGGGCTTGACGCCGCTCCAGTTCATGCGCCGCTACGGCGCGTTCGAGATCGGGCGCAAGACCGGCGCGCTCCACGAGCAGGAGGTGGCCGAAGAAGAGTTGGAGGACGAGCGCACAGACCGCTTCGGCCGCGTCTACACGCGCACCCCGAAGCCCGCCTCGACCAACATCGTGCCCGTCCCCGCGCCCGACGCCGACGCCGAGGGGCGCCGCTTCGTCGGCGTCAACGTGGACGGCCGTGTCCTGCGCGGCTTCCCCACCCCGAGCGGGCGTCTGGAGTTCTACTCGAAGACGCTGGCCGACTGGGGCTGGCACGAGTACGCCATCCCCGCCTACATCAAGAGCCACATCCACCCCGACAACCTCAACCCCGACCAGACCGTGCTCATCTCGACCTTCCGCCTGCCCGTGCAGATTCACACGCGCTCGGCGAACGCCAAGTGGCTCGACGAGATCGCGCACACCAACCCGCTCTGGATTCACCCGCGCCACGCGGCGCAACTGGGCGTCAAGACCGGCGACGCCGTCCGCGTCGAGACCGAGACCGGTTACTTCGTCGTCCGCGCCTGGGTCACCGAAGGCATACGCCCCGACGTGGTCGCGTGCAGCCACCACATGGGGCGCTGGAAGCTCGCGCACGAAGGCGAGGGCCAGCGCCAACTGATGCAGACCGTCTCGCTCGAACGCAAGGGGGCCGAGTGGGAAATCCGGCGCGAGCGCGGCACCGCGCCCTACGCCTCGTCCGACCCGGACACGGCGCGCATCTGGTGGGCCGACGTGGGCGTCCACCAGAACCTCACCTTCCCCGTCCACCCCGACCCCGTCTCGGGCATGCACTGCTGGCACCAGGCCGTCCGCGTCCGCAAGGCCGAGGCCGGCGACCGCCCCGGCGACATCCACGTCGACACCGAGAAGTCGCGCGCCGTCTACCGCGCCTGGCTCCAGTTCACGCGCCCCGCCGACACGCACTCGCCCGACGGCACGCGCCGCCCCTACTGGCTGCTGCGCCCCCTCAAGCCCGCGCGCGAGTTCTACCGACTGCCCGCGGAGTCGGAGCCGGTCAAGGCAGACTAGAGTTATAGAGACGGACAGGAATTAACATGGGTGGACAGGGTGAGCAGGATAGAAGAAATGCAGATTTGAAATTTCAAATTTGAAATCTTAAATCACCATCCTGCTCACCCTGTCCATCCATGTTAATTGTTTTTCATGGAACTCTTCCGCGCACTCGCAGTGTTGGTTGAGCCGCCCGACCGACGCGGGGCGGCGCGCGTGGCGGCGGCTCTGGGGCTGGGGGAGTTGCCGGAGGCGAGCGCGTACACGGACTTGTTCGTGTTTCAGCTCTACCCTTACGCTTCCGTCTACGTCGGGGCGGAGGGAATGCTGGGCGGCGAGGCGCGCGACCGCGTGGCCGGGTTTCTGGCGGCGCTGGGGCACGACGTGCCGGCGGAGCCCGACCACCTGGCGCTGCTGCTCGGGGCGTACGCGGGACTCGCGGAGGCCGAAGGCGCGGCGTCCGGCGTGCGGCGGCGCGAGTCGCTGCGTCGGGCGCGGCGCGCGCTGCTGTGGGAGCACCTGCTGAGCTGGCTCCCCGTTTATCTTGAAAAGGTCGGGCGGGTCGCGCCGCCCTTCTACCGGCGTTGGGCGGAGACGCTGCGGGCGGCGCTCGACGCGGAGGTTGAAACGGTCGGCACGCAGGAGGCGTTGCCGCTGCACCTGCGCGAGGCGCCCGCGCTCGCAGACCCGCGCGAGTCGGCGCCGGAAGAGTTCTTGAAGTCGCTGCTCGCGCCCGCGCGCTCCGGCCTCGTCCTCGTGCGCGACGACCTGGCGCGCGCCGCGCGCGAACTCGGCACAGGCGTCCGCGCCGGCGAACGTCTCTTCGCCCTCCGCTCACTCGCGGGCCAGGACGCCGCGGGCACTCTCTCCTGGCTCGCGCGCGAGGCCGAAGACTGGCGCGCGCTCCACCAACGCCGACGCGACGCGCACGGCGCCGTCGCCGGATGGTGGGCCGAACGCGCCGCCGCGACCGCGAAGCTCCTCGACGAGCTGGCCGCGGAAGCGACCGAGCGCCGCGCGGGATTCCCGCCATGACCGCGCGGCGCCGTAGCGTTTACGGGTTGTCGTAGTAAATCCTGACAACCACCTTGCCGTTCGGGACGTCGATGATTTGCGGAGCGCTGCCGTCCACGTCGATCTCGACGCTCCTGATCTTCTTGTTCGGGTTGGCGTGCTTCCCGCGGCCGGCCGGCGGGAACACGTCGTCGTCGAACTCAATCACGACCGAACCGCCTGAGATGATAATGGGCGCGTCAAGCGGCCCATGTCCCCCGCCGCCCGTAGCGCCCATGCCGGGGTCGGGTGCCGGCCGATGGAACTCGCAGTACGGCTCGCGCGGCAGCGCGAAATATTTGCAGCCCTTTTTGAGGCATTTTCTGTTGCTACTCATCTTTCAGGCTCCCGGCGCAGCACTCTCACGAGAAGATCTTCAGGATGACGAGCGCCGCGGCCGAAACAATAGCGAGGAGGAGGAAGACCTGCGACACCAGGAGATACTCCCCCTTGACCTTGTTCGCGCCGGACAGTCTTTTCCTGCTCGACTCCCACTGCTCGGCGTGCAGGTTATAGAAGTAGCGCAACTGGGCTTGAAACTCTTCACCCGTCACCCCTTCGAGGTCTTCGACCATCTCCCTCAGGGACGCGCCCAGGTAGTGCGGCGGCACGTCCCTGATGAACAGAGCGACCAGCGCGAGGACGATGCAGGTGACGAGGAACAAGATGGCGAAGAGGAGGAAGAACCTCTCGCCGGGCCCGGGTCTCTCGAACTTCGTGAGGTAGGCGACCGCCGCGGCCACGAAGATGCCGGCGATGGTGACGTTGCCCTGCGCCTTCGTGTCGAGCGTCCGCCAGGCGGCGGTCAATTCCTTGTACTCGTCGTATGAGGCTTCGAGGGCCTTCTCGCGCAGAGCGGCATACTTCTCTCCCGTGTCGCCCGGTTCTGGTCGCCCCGCGAATATGTGGAATACCAAGGCTGCCCTCCGTCGGGAAATGAGTCCGGCCGGCCGCGCCGACGGGTGCGTCGGCGAGTGAATCGCGCCCTGGCGAGCGGCGAGGGTGAAGCGCGGTTGTATTTACCCCGCGGCGCGGCCGCTGTCAACGGCAGGGGTGACGCGCGCCGCGGCGGGGGGTCTCAGAACAGTTTGAGGCCGCGCGCCCTTGTGCGCGCGAGGAGTCGGAGGAACTCTTCGCGCGGGATGAGGCGGGCGCCGAGCGCCTCCATGTGCGGGGTCATGACCTGTATGTCGAGCCAGTCGAGGCCGCGCGCGCGGAGGTGGTCTGTCAGGAAGAGCAGCGCGAGCTTCGAGGCGTTGGGGCGGAGGTGGAACATGCTCTCGCCGGCGAACGCCCCGCCCGCGTCCACGCCGTAGAGCCCGCCGACCAGCTCGCCGTCCTCCCAGGCTTCGACGCTGTGCGCGCGGCCCAGGCGGTGGAACTCGCAGTAGCCGCGGATCATCCAGGGCTTAATCCACGTCCCCGTCTCGTGCGCGCGCTCGACCCCGGCGCAGGCGCGTATGACGCGTTCGAAGGCGCGGTCGATGGTGAAGTTGAGCCGCGTGCGCCTCCGCTCGCGCGCGAGGCTGCGCGGGACGTGCAGCTCCCCGAACATCAAGACCCCGCGCTCGGGCGGGCTGAACCAGAGCAGGGGGTAGCCGTCCACCGGCCAGGGGAAGATGCCGCGCGCGTACGCCTCTTCGAGCAGCGCGGGCTCGGGGCGGCCGCCGACGGCGACGATGCCTTCGGGCGTCGCCTCGCGCGGGTCCGGGAAGTGCGACTCAGCCATCGGAACCGATGATAAAGCAAACGCCCGGCCGCGCACATTTGCGGGGCGCCCCGCGCGGGAACATGAGTATGGACAGGAGAATCTTTCTGACTAATAATGGCGTTCCCGGAAGACGCCCCGACGCTCCAGACGGCCGCGGGCGGCGCCTCGTCCAAGCGGGTCTTCGGGAGTGCCGCCCCGACCCCGTCAACGTTTCAACGTACAGTCCGCAGCGCGGCCGCCGCCGGGGGGTTCGCGGCGCGCTATAACGCGCCGGGGCCGGATGGGGGAGAGATGAGCAGAGAGCCCGAGACAAGCCGGCTCGCCTGGATGCGGAAGAAGACGCTTGAGGGCGTCTTCGTGTGGCTGCTCGAAACCACCCTCGCCCTCCTCCTCGTCTGGATCACCTCCCGCGTCATCCCCGCGTTCGGCGGCCTCTTCCCGGCCACCTGGGCGTTTCTGACCTCGCCCGTCCACGTCCCGAAGGGGCTCCTGCTGGTCGCCATCACGCTGGCCGCGACCTACCCGCTCGTGTCCGTGCTCCGCCGGAAGGTGGTGCCCGGGATGAGGCCCGTCTGGGCGGTCTCGCTCATCGCGGCCGCCGTGGCGCTGGTCGTCGTGTTGGTGAGCGGCGGCGTCTACTACGCCTTCCGCGGCGGGGAGCGGGCGGGGGCGCCGCAGATCAGGAAGCTGACCCAGACGCGCAACGTCGCGCAGGCCGCCATCTCGCCCGACGGCAGATACTTCGTCTTCTCGGCGGACGAGGGCGACGGGCAGCAGAGCCTTCACCTCGGGCAGGTGGACACGTCAGTCACCGTCCAGGTACAGCCGCCCGCCGCGGTGCGCTACGTCGGGCTCGCCTTCTCGCCCGACGGGCTGCACGTCTACTTCGCGCGGTACGAGGGCAACAGCCTCGTCGGCGACCTCTGCGAGATGGCCAGCCTCGGCGGCCAGACGAGGCAGATCAAGAGCGGCCTCCCGAGGTTCTTCAACTACACGCTCTCGCCCGACGGGAAGTCGCTGGCCTTCGTCCGCGACGACCCCGCGCGCGGCGAGAGCGTGCTGGTCGAGGGGGGCACCTCGCGCCTGAATGAGGAGCACCGGGTCGCCGCGCTCCAGGCGCCCCGGCGGTTCATAGGCGTGCCGGCGTGGTCGCCCGACGGCCAGGTGCTCACCTGCGCCGTCGCCGACCCGGCCGCCGACAAGGAGCGCGGCGACGAGGTGCGCATGGCGTGGGTCACGCGGGCCACGGGGAAGGTCGAGCTTGACAACCCCCTCGAATGGAGTTTCATCCGGCAGGTCTCGTCGCTGTCGAACGACAGCGGGCTCGTCCTCCTGGGCACCAAGATTTACGGGCCGTTCCAGATCTGGCGCGTGCCCTACGGCGGCCAGGTCGAGAGGATCACCAACGACCTGAGCAACTACGACGGCATGAGCCTGACGGCCGACTCCTCCGCCCTCATCACCGTCGAGGACACGCTGGTCGACGGCGTCTGGGTGGCCCCGGCCGAGGGGCCGGAGCCCCCGCGCCAGATCGTCCCCGACGTGGGGAAGCACAACGACTTCTGGGGCTTCTCCTGGACGCGCGACGGCCGCATCCTCTACGTCTCGACGAAGGAGGGCAACCAGGACATCTGGGTGATGAACGCCGACGGGACGCGCGAGCGGCGCCTGACCTACGAGGGCGACAACTTCGACCCGTGTGTGACGGCCGACGGCCTCCAGATCGTCTTCACCAGCAAGCGCGGCGACTCCTACAACATCTGGCGGATGGGCGTCGAGGGCGGCGAGCCCGTGCGCCTGACCTCGGGCAACAGGGACTTCGCCCCGCACTGCTCGCCCGCCGGGCCGTGGGTCGTCTACACCTCGGAGCGCGACGGGAAGTGGATGCTCTGGAAGGTGGACCTCGACGGCGGCCAGCCCAGGCAGTTGACCTACAGGCCGTCGCAGTGGCCCGCCGTCTCGCCCGACGGCAGCAAGGTCGCCTGCTTCTACACGGACGAGCACGACGTGCTGGTGCTGGCCGTCATCCCCATCCAGGGGGGGGAGCCCAAAACCTTCCCCATCCCGCCCAGCCTCAGCACCTGGGCCGAGTTGCGCTGGATCAGGGACGGGCAGGAGTTGACCTACGTCGACACCAAGAACGGCGTCTCCAATATCTGGAGCGTGCCCGCCGCCGGCGGCAAGCCCAGGCAGTTGACTCACTTCGACCGCGGCCGGATATTCCGCTACGAGTGGTCGAGGGACGGCAGGACGCTCGTCCTCTCGCGCGGCTCGGTGGCGCGCGATGTGGTCTTAATCAAACTCAAGGGGGTGTGAGCGAGGGGCGGGGCGCCCCGCCCGCGAAAACTTTCGGCGGCCCGGCCCCGGCGGGCCGGAGGAGAATCCATGCCACCCACCACCGGCACCTTCGTCAACTCGCCCCTGCTCGGCAGCCGCGCGGCCAACGTCTACGAGTGGTTCCTCAAGTCGCTGCACCTGCCCGGCGACGCGGCCGAGTGCGGCGTCTACAGGGGGGAGACCAGCAGGGAATTGGTCAGGTACCTCGACGAGAACGGCATCGGCAAGTGCCTGCATATGTTCGACACCTTCGCGGGGTTCCCCGAAGTCATCACCGCCGAGGAGAGGGCGCTGGCCGAGGGCGACGAGTTGGGCGTCGGGCGGTTCCACGGCCCGCTGGAGGCGGTCTTCGCGCAGATGTCCGGGGCCAGCCGGTACAAGATACACCGCGGGCTCTTCTCCGACACCTTCCCCGCCTTCTCGGAGCCGCTCTGCTTCATCCACGCGGACGCAGACCTCTACCAGTCCACCGCGGACATCATCCGCCTGGCGGACAGGTGTCTGGTGCCCGGAGGCCACATCGTCTTCGACGACTACGACAACCGCCTCTTCCCCGGGATAAACCTTGCCCTTGAGAGATACCTGAGCCGCGAAAGGTACGTCATCACCCCTTCGCCGGCGACCATCCAGTGTTTCGCCACCAGGAGGTGACGGGGCCGCCGCGGTGCCTCCCGCACTTTCTCTTTTTCACCGCCCCTTCTAAACTTACGTCATGCCGGAGCGCGAGTACGGGTTCGAGGAGGAGGTCGCCGCCGAGAGTCGGGAGAGGCTGAAGAAGCCGCCGCTCTTCCGCGTCCTGCTGCACAACGACGACTTCACGACGATGGAGTTCGTCGTCGAAGTCCTCGTGCAGGTCTTCGGCAAGTCGGAGGCCGAAGCCTTCCGCGTCATGTGGGCCGTCCACACGCAGGGCGTCGGCGTCGCGGGCGTCTACACCTACGAGATCGCCGAGATGAAGGTCGAGCGCGTCACCCAGATGGCGCGCTCGCGCGAGTTCCCCCTGCTCTGCACCGCCGAGGAGGAACCGGGGGAAGGGTGAATGGCAAACGGCGAGCGGCGGGTGGTAAATTGTGTGCCGTCCCGAACCACGATTCTTCGAGGGCCGCATCTAACCGTTCACCGTTTACCGTTCACGGCTTTTAAATGATAACGAAAGAACTGCAAGAGACTTTGAACTTCGCCGCGATGGAGGCGATCAAGCGGCGGCACGAGTATGTGACGCTCGAACACCTCCTCTACGCGCTGCTGCACGAGGGCACGGCCGCGAAGGTCGTCCGCCACTGCGGCGGCGACGCGAACGCCCTGACGAGGGAGTTGGAGACGTTCTTCGACGAGAAGCTGGAGAGAGTCCCCGCCTCCTCCGACACGCTCCCCGAATACACGGCCGCCTTCCAGCGCGTCGTCGAGTACGCGCTCCTCCAGGCCGAGGGGTCGGGGCAGAAGGAGGTGGACGGCGGGAACGTGCTGGCCGCGCTCTTCCAGTCGCCCAACTCGCACGCCGTCTACCTGCTCAGGAAGCAGGGCATCACGCGCCTCGACATCCTCAACTACCTCGCGCACGGCATCTCGAAGGTGGAGGGCGCGGGCGGCGCCTTCGCGCACGGGGCCGAGGGCGAGGACTACGAGTCGGAGCAGGCGGCGCGCGACCCCCTGAAGGCTTTCGCCGCGGACCTCGTCGCGCGCGCCTCCGAGGGCAAGATCGACCCGCTCATCGGCCGCGAGGCGGAGGTCGCGCGCACGATCCAGGTCCTCTGCCGCCGCCGCAAGAACAACCCCATCTACGTCGGCGACCCCGGCGTCGGCAAGACCGCCATCGCCGAGGGGCTCGCGCTCAAGATTCAGAGGGGCGAGGTGCCCGACGCGCTCAAGGGCGCCGAGGTCTTCTCGCTCGACATGGGCGCGCTCCTCGCCGGCACGAAGTACCGCGGCGAGTTCGAGCAGCGCCTCAAGGCCGTCATCAACGCGCTCAAGAAGAAGGAGAACGTCATCCTCTTCATCGACGAGATACACACCATCGTCGGCGCGGGCGCCGTCTCCGGCGGCACGATGGACGCCTCGAACATCATCAAGCCGGTGCTCGCCTCCGGCGAGATGCGCTGCATCGGCTCGACGACCTACCCCGAGTACAAGGCCGCGTTCGAGCGCGACCGCGCGCTCGCCCGGCGCTTCCAGAAGATAGAGGTCGCGGAGCCCTCGCTCGAAGACACGGTCAAGATTCTCGAAGGCTTGAAGAAGCTCTACGAGGAGGCGCACGGCGTCACCTACACGGCCGAGGCGCTGCGCGCCGCCGCCGAACTCGCCGCCAAGCACATCCACGACCGCTTCCTCCCCGACAAGGCCATCGACGTGGTGGACGAGGTCGGCGCGATGGTCAAGCTGATGCCCGCGGCGGAGCGGCCCTCCGAGATCGGCGTCCACGACATCGAGACGGTCGTCGCCCGCATGGCGAAGATTCCGCCGCGCACCATCAAGGGCACCGAGAAAGACCGCCTCCAGAACCTCGACGCGGCGCTCCGCTCCGTCATCTACGGGCAGGACCACGCCGTCTCGCAGATCGTCAACGCCATCAAGCTCTCGCGCTCCGGACTCGGCCACCCCGACAAGCCCATCGGCTCGTTCCTCTTCTCCGGCCCGACCGGGGTGGGCAAGACGGAACTCGCCAAGCAGCTCGCGCTCGCCCTGGGCGTCGAGTTCATACGCTTCGACATGTCGGAGTACGCCGAGCCGCACACGGTCTCGCGCCTCATCGGCGCGCCGCCCGGCTACGTCGGCTTCGACCAGGGCGGGCTGCTGACCGACGCCGTCAACAAGACGCCCTACGCCGTCGTCGTCCTGGACGAGATAGAGAAGGCGCACCCGAACCTCTTCAACATCCTCTTGCAGGTGATGGATCACGCCACGCTCACCGACAACAACGGCAAGCGCGCCGACTTCCACAACGTCATCCTCATCATGACGACGAACGCGGGCGCGCGCGAGATGTCGGACGCGAGGATCGGCTTCCAGAAGGGGCAGGTGGGGCTCTCGCAGGGTCAGGGCCGCGGGGCCATCGAGCGCACGTTCAGCCCCGAGTTCCGCAACCGGCTCGACGCCTGGATCGCGTTCGCGCCGCTCACGTTCGAGACCATCGAGCGCGTCGTCGACAAGTTCATCGCCGAGGTGCGCGCGCAGCTGGTCGAGAAGCACGTGGAGATCACGCTCACCGAGCGCGCGCGCCGCTGGCTCGCCGAGCACGGCTACGACAAGCAGATGGGCGCCCGCCCCATGTCGCGCCTCATCCAGGAGAAGATCAAGGCGCCGCTCGCCGAAGAGATTCTCTTCGGCCGCTTGCAGTCGGGCGGCAAGGCCGTCGTCAACGTCCCCGACCACGACATCCGCATCGAGATCATCGAGCGTTAAGAGGCGGCTTCCATCTTCACTTGCGCGCGGAGTGGAGGGCGGTTAACCGCAGAGGCGCAGAGGGCACGGAGGGGGCACAGAGTATTCAACTCTCCGTGCCCCCTCCGTGCCCTCTGTGCCTCTGCGGTTAATTCAACACACATTACTTTCAAGCTTCGGGACGCCCGGTCACTTCTTCGCCTTAGCCTTCCCGCGCCACTCGTGCTGGCGCTCGGCCATGTAGCGCTTCATCGAGTCGGGCAGCTCGACCTCTTCGGTGTCCCTGTACTCCATCCCCTTCGTCACGGCCCAGCGCGCGATCCACGAGTCGCCGCGCACGCCCGTGTACGTGTCGGGGAGCTGGTAGGCTTCGTCGCGCGTCGCCTGGTCGAGCGTGACGAACGAGTAGCCGCGCCGCTTCAACATCGCCGCGAGGTCGTCGAAGCAGTGCGCGTTCAGGACGCCCCCCGTCAGCATCAAGACCTGCGGTATCTCGCGCCCGACGACCTCGCGCGAGTAGCCCTCGTAGAACTCGAACATGCGCTCCATGTACGCGACGTAGTCGGCGCGCAGCGCGGCGGCCCCCGCCTCGTCCTCGCGCCCGAGCGCGTCGGCGTACGCGCGGCTGAAGAGCCAGTCCATGTTGTCCACCGTGACCGGGTGGATGCGGTAGCCGCGCTCGCGCAGGAACCTCTCGACCGCCGTCTTCGCCTCGGGCGTCGGGCCGGTGTTCAGGAACGGGTAGCTGAAGTAGCGGACTTTGCCGCCCCGCTCCGCGGCCAGCTTCGAGAGCAGCCGGTCGCCGCTCAAGACCTCGGCCTCGAACTCCTCGACCGAAGTGTTGTACAGGTTCGTGTGGTGCGCGGTCTCGTTGCCGAGTTCGTGGCCCGCGGCCACCCAGTCGCGCAGCGCCGCGACGCGCGCCTCGTGCTCCGCGCCGCCCTCGCGGTAGAGCGTCGCCTCGTTGACGAAGCCGACCGCGCGCACGTCGTTCGCTTTAAGCGAGCGCAGCAGCCTGCGCATCTGGTTCGAGATGACGCGCGCGTCGTACGAGTGCCCGGGGAAGTTGACGAAGGTGACGGCCACCTCGCGCCGCGGCGGGGCGGCGGAGACGGGGGCGAGCGCCCTGGCCTCGGCCGGCGTGAGCGCGTGCTGCGCGACGAGTGCGCCGCACAGGAGCGTGAGGCAGAGGGCCGCGGCCGCGAAGGGCCTGCGTGAAGGCGTGCGTGTGTCTTGGTTGACGAGTCTCTGTATGCGCTGCATGAGTGAACCTCCGTTGGCTGCTAAGGCCAGCGCCGCCGGGGGGCTCGCGTCCGCGCGCAGTTGTTCGAGCGCGGCGAGCGCGCGCGCGTAAGAGAGCGCGTCGCCCGTCGCCTCCACCGCCGCGTCGTCGCAGGCGTGCTCCCGCTCGGCGCGGACGCGCCCCGAGAGCCACCACGCCGCCGGGTGGTAGAAGAGGAGCGTCTCGACCGCCGTCTGGAGCAGATTCACCGCGTAGTCGTAGCGGCGGACGTGCGCCAGCTCGTGCGCGAGCACGGCCTCCAACTGCTGCGGCGTGAGCCCCAGGAGGGCGCCCGCCGGGATCAGTATGACCGGCCTCAGGTGTCCGACGACCGTCGGCACTTCGACGAGCGCCGAGCGGCACAGGCGCACCGCGCGCCGTACGCGCAGCCGACCCGACACGCGCGCGAGAAGTTCTTCGAAACAGCGGGGCACCGGGGCGGCGCTCCGTCTAAGTCTGAGCACCAGCAGCCACGCGCCGACCATGCGGGACGCGAGCAGGAGCACGCCGGACAGCCACGCGCAGACGAGCCACGGCAGCAGCGACGTCAGGCGCTCCTCCGCACGGACTCGCCACGCCGCCGCCGGGACGGAGGACGCCGCCGAGCCGCCCGGCACGAACGCCGCGGGCTCCTTGCCCGCCCGCGGCGCCCGTGTGGCCGGGCCGCCCGAGTCCGTCCACGCCCCCTCCGGCGGGACGGACTCGGGCGCGAAGAGGTCGCGCCGCGTGTGCGGCGAGAGCCCCGCCGTCAGCACGGGCAGCAGGAGCAGGAGCAGGAGCCCCGCCACCCCGCCCGCGTAACGCAGGCCCGCCGCGCGCCGCGGCACGAGCGCCGCGAAGCAGGCGTAACCGGCGGCGACGAGCGCCCCCTGCCACAGCGAGTGGACGAGCGCCCACCCCGCGGCGTCGAGCAGGGGCCTGAGTGTCGGCATCAAGTCTGTCGTCAACGCTCCCCCCTCTCCAGCTCGTCGAGCATCCGCCTGATCTCCGACAGCTCCTCCGCCGAGGCGCGCTCGGTCGAGAGCGCCTGCATGACGAGCTTCTTCGCCGACCCGTCGAACGCCTTCCGCAGGAGGTCGCCGACGAGCCGCCGCTGCGTCTCGTCCTCCGGCGCGGCCGGCTCGTACCGGTGCGCGCGCTCGCTCTCGTCCCTCACGACCAGGCCCTTGTCCGCCATGATCTGCATCAGCTTGAGGACGGTCGTGTAGCCCGTCGTCTTGCTCTCGCCGAATGTTTCGAAGACTTCCCGCACGGTGCTGGGGCCGCGCCGCCAGAGCACCTTGAGGATTTCAAGCTCCGCGTCCGTCGGGCGCGGCAGTTCCGTTTCAGGCATTGCGCAATACCTCACCGCAGACTCAAGTCGCCGACGAGGCTACTACGAAGAAGTTCGTACTGTCAACGAAAATCTTCGTACTTAACAGAACGACCCTCCGCCCGAACCCTTTAAGTGGGGAAATATTTGGAGTTACCCGTGAGAAGCTTTTAAGACCGGACGAAGGACAGCAACACTTTCATCCTTCGTCCTTCCCTTTCACCAGCGGTGGTAGGCGGGGTGGCCGGGGCGGACGGCGACGAAGGTGCCGCGGCAGGTGGCGCAGGTCTTACCCCCGGCGTTGAGTTCGGCCTCGACGACGGCGCGTTCGTCGGTCGATTCGACGACGCGGGCCGCCAGTCGGATCACGCCGTCGGTCGGCGTCGGCCGCAGGAGTTTAACCGAGTAGTCGGCCGTGACGGTGCAGGGCGGGCGCTCGGCCCCCGCGCGGCGCATGAGGTGGTAGCCGGCGGCCCAGTTCGAGTGGCAGTCGAGCAGCGCCCCGACGATGCCGCCGTTGAGCACGCCGGGGAACGCCTCGTACTGCGGCTCCGGCTCCCACTCGCACACGACCTCGTCGCCCTCGCCCGAGGGGAAGCTGCGAACGTGCAGCCCGCGCTCGTTCGCCGGCCCGCACCCGAAGCACGCGCTCCCCGGCGCGTAAAGCTCTTGCAGACTTTTCATAAAAGTGAGCAGTAAGCGGTGGGCGGTGAGCGGTAGGAGGTGAGCGCGCGGCAACCGGGTTGCGACTGCTCACTGCTTACTGCTCACCGCTCACTGTTCGACGGCCGGGTCTTCGGCGCCGGCCGGCTGGCCTTTGTGGTCGGCGCCGCGGACGGTGCCGGTCTGGTCGACGACGAAGGAGCGGCGGCCGGACTTGCCGTAGGTCTTGGGCGTGGCCGAGACCTCGAACTTGTCGGCGGTCGCGTCCAGCTCGAACCTGTACTCCAGGTTCTCAAGGAACGTCTTCTCCAGAAGCTCCTCCGCGATCAGCTCTTCGAGCGTGCCGTAGCGCCCCTTCTCCTTGCCTTCCTTGTAGGCGGACTGCGCCCCCGCGATGCGGTTGAGCGCGTAGACCGCCATCGTCTCGTTCATGAGGACGGGCGCGTCCTTCGCGGCGACCGCGATGGCGAGCGCGTAGGTGCGCACGAGCGCGACGGGGAGCCGCATCTCGTGCATCACCACGTCGCCCTCGTTCGTCGCCTCGTAGGAGGCGGGCGCCGTCTCGGCCGTCTCCAACTGCGCGAGCAGCGCGCGCACGACCGGGTCGGTGCTCCCGCCCGAGCGCTTGCTCGTCTCCTCGAACGTGTTCTTGAAGACGGAGTCGGAGAGGTAAAGGTGGACGAGCTTCTGCTTGGCCTGCCACGCGACGGCGTCGCGGTAGGCGTTCGCGGAGGCGAGCGTCTGCCGCGCGTCGAACGAGTCCACGCAGTGGCGCACGGCCTTCAGCTCGCCCGCGACGAGGAAGTTGTTGACGAACGTGTAGGAGAGCCCGTCGCCCGCGCCGAGTACGTTGATGTCGAAGCCCTTGCGCTTCTCCGCGCGCTGCGGGGTGCCCGGCGGGGCCATGCCGAAGGCGAGGAGCACCTTCGGCAGAATCTCGCGCACGCGTTCGGGGTTGTTGAGCGCGGCGATGTAGAGGAAGCCGGGCTCGGCCTCGCGCTCCTCCTTCTTCTCCTCCGCGCGGCGCCGGCTCCCGAGGCCGAAGTCGCCCGCGCCGAGCGGCAGGCTGACGGCGACCTCGTTGCCGAGCGCGGGCAGCAAATCCTCCTTGAACGTGAAGCCGAAGAGCTTCTCGACGGCCGCGACGGTCTCGTCCGCGGTCGGCTGCGGCTCGGCTTTCGACTCCCCCTCTTCGCCGCCGCCGAAGGAGGCCGCGAGCGCCGCCGGGTTGACCGAGGCCGCGCCGAGCGTCGAGTTGTAGATCTGCGTCCAGTCGAGCGAGCCCGCGACGAACAGCTCGGCGTCGGCCGGGGCCACGGCGGCCGTCTCGCCCGTGACGGGCGGGCCTGAGACGAGGTTCGGCAGGAAGGGGATGATGGAGAGGGTGCCGTCGGGCGTGTTCTCGACGGCGAGGCGGACGGCCAGCGCGCCGCGGTCGAGCGAGACGCCGAGCGCGACCGCGCCGGGGATGCGCGGCACCCCGCCCCACAGCCCCCGCAGCACGCGCTCCATCCCGCGCACGGCCACCTCTTCTTCGGACGGCGGCGGGGGCGGGGCCTTCTCCGCCGCCTCTTCGGCCGACGCGGCCGCCCTCTGCTCCTGTTCGACGGCCGCGCGCTCCTCCGCGCTCAACTCGGGGGCGGGCGCCGTCTCTTCGGGCTCTCCCTTAAGCTCCGGCTGCACCTCCGGGTTGACGGGCTCGGGCGTCGTCGTACTCCCGACGATCACGCCGGTCCCGCCCGCGCCGGGCACGACGACGGCGACGCCGCCCGTGCCGCCCGTCACGTCCTGCGGCTGCTGGCCCTCGGACGCCCTCTGCATCTGTAGCGCCCAGCCCTGCTGCGCGACGTTCGTGTCCACGTAGACGAAGAGCGAGTCGGAGGCGAGGCGCGCGCGGACGGACTGGAAGCGCGTGCTGTCCGCGAGCCGCGGGCGCTCCTCCACGCCGCGCAGGCGCTTGAGCGTGAAGGGCGAGTCGGCCGCGAGCAGCCAGCGCCCCACGCGCCTCAGCGCGAAGGCGGCCGACGCGGGCCGCGCCGCGCCGCGCGCGCGCTCGTTCGCGTCGGGCCTGGGGACGACGACCGGCTCGGGCGCGGCGCCCGCGATGGCCTTCCTGACCTGCGGCACCTTCTCGCCGAGCAACCGGCGCAGCTTCGGCTCGAAGGCGGCCGCGGCCTCCGCCGACTCCAGCTCGACGCCCATGAGCGCCTGCGGCACTTCCGGGCGCGCGGGCATGAAGGCCACGACGACGCGCGACTCGCCGAGCGGCTCCGCGTTGTCGGAGAGGAACGTGTAGAGGTCTGTGACCGGCTTCGCCTCCGCGCCGCCCAGCAGCGTGAGCGAGGCGACGGCCGACTTCAACTCCTGCGCGCCCGCGAGCGTGCCGACCCTGCGCACCTCCATGTAGACCGTGTAGCTGTCGGCGGCCAGCATCTCCTCGACGGGGAGGTCGGGCTCCGCCCGGCGCGCCTGCTGCGCGCGCGGCGGCGCGGCCTCGGGCGTGGACGAGGCCCTCGGCGGTCGCGCGGGCGCCTGCGTCTGCGTGCGCGGCGGCGTCGGCCGACGCCGCCGCTGCGCGAGACCTTCGGGCGCGAAGTTCGACAGGAGCAGTACGACGCAGGCGTGCGTCGTGAGGCGGCGGAGAAGTGTAGGGGACTTCATTTCCTTCTTACCAGAGCGGGCCTTCCGCGGCGCCGGGGACTTGCGGCCGCGGACTCTTCGAAGAGAACTCTCCCGGCGCGGCGACCCCCGCGCGACGGCCGCGATTGTAACTCACGCGCGGCCGGATGCGAACGTTGGCGGCGGGCGTGAACATTAAGTTAGGGTCTGGTCGCCCCGCGATTTATAATGGCCGCCGAGGTGCGCCATGAGTACGAAGTCCAACGCCGCCATCGAAGATTTGTACCAAGTGCCCGACAACGGTAAGGCGGAGATCAGCAACGGGGAGATTGTGCTCATGTCGCCGACCGGGGCAGCGCCTAGTTTCGCCAGCGGCGAGATATTCGCCAGCCTGCGTGAGTTCTCGCGCAGGACGAAGCTCGGGCGCGCGGTGCCTGACAACGCGGGCTTCAAGGTCAACCTGCCGCATCGCAAGTCCTTCAACCCCGGCGCCGCCTTCTACACGGGTGAGGACGGCGGGATGAAGTTCTTCGAAGGCGCGCCGGCCTTCGCGGCCGAGGTGCGCGGCGAGAACGATTACGGCCCGAAGGCCGAGCGCGAGATCGCGCAGAAGATCGCCGACTACTTCGCGGCGGGGACGCAGGCGGTGTGGGATGTCGATCTGATAGGGCGCGACACCGTCAAAGTCTTCCGCGCGCCCGACCCCGACAACCCCACGATCTACCGGCGGGGCGACATGGCCGAGGCGGAGCCCGCCGTCCCCGGCTGGACGATGCCCGTCGACGACCTCTTCGAGTAGCCCGCGCACGACTCACGCCTCTGATTGCGGCCGTCGCTTTCGACGAAATCCGTCGCGATGGACGGAAGTCCGACGCGCCCGGCCGCTTCTCTTCCCCCGCGCGTTTGACTTCAAAGCGGGGCGCGGCGTAACGTTCGGCAGCACACACTTCTCTTCTTAAGCGAGGCAACACGGACGATGAACAGACGCCTTTTTGCCGCCTCCGCGCTCGCCGCCCTGCTCTCTTTGGCGGGCGCGTGCACGACCACCGCGCCGAACAGCAACACGGCCGCGACCACGCCGACGACCGCCGCCAACACGGCCGCGGGGCTCCCGGCGGAACTCAAGCCCGCGCTCGACTCGGTCAACGCCGACGACCTCCTGCGCCACATCAAGGCGCTCTCCTCGGACGAGTACGAGGGGCGCGGCCCCGGCACGAAGGGCGAGGAGCTTTCGGTCAAGTACATCACCGAGCAGTTCCAGAAGCTGGGGCTCAAGCCCGGCAACCCCGACGGGACGTTCGTGCAGAAGGTGCCGCTCGCGGGCTTCAAGGCGGAGCCCGAGGCGTCGTTCAAGGCGGGCGACAAGGAGATGAAGCTTGAGAACCTCAAGGACTACGTCGCCGTCTCGCGCCGCTACGAGCCGCAGGTGAACGTCGAGAACTCCGACGTGGTCTTCGTCGGCTACGGGGTGACGGCGCCCGAGTACGGCTGGGACGACTACAAGGGCCTGGACGTGCGCGGCAAGACCATCGTCATGCTCATCAACGACCCGGCCGTGCCCTCGCCCTCGAACCCGAACGAGCTGGACCCGAACGTCTTCAAGGGCAAGGCGATGACCTACTACGGCCGCTGGACGTACAAGTACGAGGAGGCGACGCGGCGCGGCGCGGCCGCCGCCGTCATCGTCCACGAGGAGAAGCCCGCGGGCTACCCCTTCGAGGTCGTCTCTGGGAGCTGGGGGCGCGAGAACTTCGACATCGTCTCGCCCGACAAGAACGCCTCGCGCGTCGGCGTCGAGTCCTGGATAACCCTCGGACGCGCGAAGGAGCTGTTCGCCGCCGCGGGCCAGGACTTCGACGCCCTGCACAGGGCGGCGACGACGAAGGAGTTCAAGCCCGTGCCCTTGAACGCGAAGGCGACCTTCCGCGTCAGGAACACGCTGCGCACCATCGACTCGCAGAACGTTCTGGCGAAGCTCGAAGGCTCAGACCCCGTGCTGAAGAACGAGTACGTCGTCTACTCGGCGCACTGGGATCACCTGGGCAGGGACGAGAAGGCGCAGGGCGACGGCATCTTCAACGGCGCCATCGACAACGCCTCGGGCGTCGGGCAGGTGTTGGAACTGGCCGAGGCGTTCACGAAGCTACCCACGCCCCCTAAGCGCACGCTCGTCTTCCTGATGGTGACGGCCGAGGAGAAGGGCCTGCTCGGCGCGAAGTATTACGCCGAGCACCCGCTCTACCCGCCGTCGAAGACGCTGGCGAACATCAACATCGACGGGGCGAACCAGTGGGGGCGCACGAAGGACGTCGTCTTCATCGGCGAGGGCAACACCACCGTCGAGGACATCGCGCGCGAAGTCCTGACGGCGCAGGGGCGCACGGTCAAGCCCGACCCCGAGACCGAGAAGGGCTTCTACTACCGCTCCGACCACTTCGAGTTCGCCAAGATCGGCGTGCCCGCCTTCTACGCCGACACGGGCACCGAGTACGTCGGCAAGTCGCCCGAGTTCAGCCAGCAGAAGCGCGACGAGTACACCAACAACGACTACCACAAGCCCACGGACGAGGTGAAGCCCGACTGGGACCTCTCCGGCGCGGTCGAGGACGCGCAGTTCCTCCTCGCCGTCGGCTACCGCGTCGCGCAGGGCGACAAGTACCCCGAGTGGAAGCCCGGCACCGAGTTCAAGGCCAAGCGTGAAGAGTCGCTGAAGGCCCCCGCCGGGCAGTAGTCGCGGGGGATGAATTAACAGGGGTGGACGGGGTGGGCCGGATAAAGCAATTACAGATTAGAGATTTGAAATTTCAAGTCTGAAATCTGTAATTCTTATCCCGCCAATCCTGTCCGTCCGTGTTTGAATTGTCTTTAAAGCGATGAGACTCCGAGCCTCAATCTCAAACTACACGCTCCGGCTCGCGCTGTGTGTCGCGTGCGCGTCGGGCGCGGCGGTCGCGCAGCAGCCCCGGCAGACGCCGGAGCCGAAGCCGGAGCCCCCGGCGGTGAAGAAGAACGCGCGGCCGGCGGGCGAGGCCGAAGTACCGGCCGAGCCGTTCGACAAGCTGACCCCGGAGCAGATGGCGGGGCGTTGCGTGACGCTGGAGACGGAGGCGGGCGACATCCTTATCGAGGTGCTGTCGGAGGCCGCGCCGGAGTCCGCGCGCAACTTCCTCAACCTCGTTTCGGCGGGGGCGTTCGACACGACGACCTTCAGCCGCGTCGTGAAGGACTTCGTCGTGCAGGGGGGGAACGTGGCGACGCGCGAGACGTTGACGCCGGAACTCATCCGCCGCGCCTCGCGCAAGGTGCCCGACGAGCCGAACCCGGTCAAGCACCTCCGCGGCGTCGTCTCGCTCGCGCGGCCGGCGGAGGCGAACGCCGCCACCACGCACTTCTTCATACTGCTGAACGACGCCCCGCACCTCGACGGCACCTTCGCCGCCTTCGGCCGCGTGCGGACGGGGATGGAGGTCGTGGACAAGATCGCCGCCGGAGAACTCGACGGCGAGAAGCCGAAGAACCCCGTCCGCGTCCGCCGCGCGCGCGTCGCGCAGTGCCCGCCGCCCACGTCTGACCCGACCAAAAAATAGCCGGGGCGCCCGCGCTGACCCGCGCCGCAGGCGCCCCCTCGGCAGGGCGGGGAGAGACAGAGGCGTGCCCCGCCGTTGCCCAAACCCATCCCGTCTTAACAACTCACACAAACCGGTCAGTACCACCCGCGGCGGCGGGCGGGCCTTCGCCGCCCGAGCGCGCCGTATCGCTGCGACCCGCACGCTACCGCGTGTGGCACTGACCGCTACTCACGCGCAGGTCGCCCGCCATCGTTCCCAGGTTCATCTCCCTCACCTCACTTCAGACGCTCGACCGTCGCGGCGCCGAGCAGCGGGTTGTAGGTGACGCGCAGGACGGACGTGACGAGCGCGGACGCCGAAGCGGAAGTCGGGTTCGCGCCCGTCGAGTTGGAGCCGCCGCCCGACGCGGACGTGTTTGAAGTCGTCGTGCCGCCCGCGTTCGAGCCCCGCGGCAGTTGGCCGACGATCTGGAACTCGACCGTGAAGGGCTCGTTCGAAGGGTTGTTGAAGCGCAGCCGCCGCGCGCCCGTCAACTCGCCCGGCGAGAGCGTGCCGTCGCCGCCCACCGCGCTGCCGTAGTCGAACGAAGCGCCCGCGCCCGTCTGCCCGTTGTCGGCGTTGGCGACCGTCACGCCGCCCGACGCGGACGTGAGTCTCGCGACGCGCGCCGCGAGCGGCGTGTAGACCGTCTGCGCCGAAGCGTTCTTCAACAGCAGGTCGTACGAGACCGAGCCCGCCAGCACCGAGGTGTTGCGCGCGTCGAGCGTGACGAGCGAAGTCACGTCGCGCTCTACCTTGTCCGACACCGCGAACGCGACCGAGACGGCGGCCGAGGCCGCGCGCCCGTTGACGCGCTGGCGCACGTAGGCCGTGTGCGCGCCCGGCGCGAGGTCGCCCGCCGGGAGCTGTAACTGCCAGCGGCTCGCCGCCGGGTCGGGAGAGAAGGCCGCGGCGCGCGCGTTCTGGAACCCCGGGTCGTCGAAGGAGACTTCGACGACGCCGTTCGCCAGAGGCCCCCCGTCGCCCGCCGTGTACGTGGCCGCGCCCGAGGCGTCGAGCAGCACCGGCAGCGAACTCGGGTTGCCCGCGACGCTCGACGTGGACGGCGCGGGCGCGGGCGCGTCCGGCAAATCCGCGCCGACGGGCAGCAGCGGCGTGCGCTCCGACAGCGCGTAGCCCGTCACCGTGTGGAACGGCGCGCCCGGGACGGGGCTGCCGACCAGAACCTTCGGCACCGTGATGCTGATGGTGTTCCCCTGAACCTGACCCTTCACCGACTGCGACTTCGAGAGGTCGGGGTTATAAGTGACGAACTTCTTCGACGTGGCCGAGCGGATCATGCCGAGCGTGCCGGTGTAGAAGTTCGTCGTGGCGCCGTTCATCTCGGCCGCGAGCCAGTAGATTTGATCGGCGTAGTCCCACTGCGTCAGGTAGAGCAGCCCCGTCCCTTCGGACGCGGTCGCCGCCGCAGTCCTCGCCGCCTGCGAGAGGTCTGCGACCTGCATCTCCAACACCAGCGAGTCGCCCTGCTCGCGCAGAGAGACCGAGCGGAGGTCTGCGCCGGGCAAGGAAGCGCCCGCCGACCTGTAGAGCGCGTCGTTCGCCTCGTCGCGGTCGAAGTTCTTCGGCGGGACGCTGTGCGTGCCTTCGAGCGTGAGCAGGTCGCCGTTAACCGAAGCGCCCGACGAAGGGGCCGACAGCGTCACCGCGCCCGGCTCCGTCCCCAGCCGGCCGACAGACGAGAGCAGGCTCGGCCCCGTCGCCTGCTTGGCGAGCATGACGTAAGGCCCCTCGGACTGGTTCGTGTTGTCGTTGTAGACGATGACGGCCGCGCCCTTCGAGTCCATGTCTATCGAAGGGTATTCGAGGAAGCTGCGGTCGCGCCCCTCCACGTCGCAGAACGTCCCCTCCAGACATATCTCGCCGCGGTGGATGACGTTCTGGCTCACCTGCACGGTCTGGAACGCGGGCGCGGCGTCGAGCGCGTTCAACGTCTGCGCCATGTGAATCGTCCACTCGTTGGCGAGCGAGTTCGGGTTGCCGGGCATCGAGCCGCGGTACCAGGCGACCGCGGCGCGGCCCGCGTCGCCCGCGACGACCCACGGCATGATGATCGAGCCCGACATCGACGCCGGGCTCACGCGCTTCGGCTGCGACCAGGTGTCGCCGCGGTCGGTCGAGGTGACCATGTAGATGGCGCCCGCGCTCTGCGACCAGACGGCGTAGAGGTTGCCCGCGCGGTCTACCGCGATGACGGGGAAGACGTTGTTGACCGACCCGCCGGTCGAAGTGTGAATGAGCTTGTTCTCGACAATCGGCTCCGACCCGTCGTCGAGGTCGGTGACGCGGAACATGCGGATGCTGTTGCCCGTGTAGTAAATCTGGTAGACGAGGATGGCGTCGCGCTCAACATTGCCGACGCGCACGCGCCGCTTCTGCTTGTCGGCCTTGAGCGGGCCGGACTGCGAGACGCTGCCGAGCTGGCGCCCCTTGTCCCAGGTGAGCCCGCCGTCCCTCGTCCTGAACATGTAGAAGCCGGAGCCCGTGAAGTTGCGCCAGGTGACGAACGCGCGGCCGTCGCCGAAGCCCGCGACCCACTGGCGGTCGTCGACGGCCGCGCCCTCCGTCTCCTCGCTCACGCACGTGATGTAGTTGGTGCGGTCGGCGGGGAAGGTCTGCCCGCCGTCCTCCGAGACGGCCGCGGTGACGCAGGCCGCCGAGAGGTCTACGTAGTAGACGCGCCCCCGCGCGTCGAAGTCCACGTCGGTGTCGCCGCCGCCCGGCCCCGTGACGGCGTCGCGCGCGACGGGCGCCCCCATCGGCCGGTACGTGCGCCCGCCGTCGTCCGAGCGCCAGAGCAGGCTCAGGGTCGTGCTCACGCCGAAGGGCGAGGTGGCGAAGATGCGGTCCCGCGGGTCCACCTTGACGATGGGCTCGCCGCTCGTCGCGGAGAAGTCGGCCATCGTGTTGTTGTGGAACGTAATCGCCTCCGGCGTCGGCGTCGCCTGCGGCGCGGGCTCCGCCCCCGCGGCCTTCGCCCCGAAGTTTACGAACACGGCGACGGCCGCCAGCACCAACGTCAACGTCAGCGCGCGAACTCTTCTCGACATGACTCTTCCTCCTTCGGGGTCGCCTTACTTCAGCGCGTTGACGAGCCTGACGCTCACGGTCTTCGTCAGCGGGTTGGCCGCGACCCTGATGAGCGAGGCCGGCGCGAGGCCCGACTGCGACGCGCCCCCGGACGTGCCGCTTGCGGCGGCGCCCGCGGCTTCACCTCCGCCGGCACCCGACGCGCGCTGGTAGGCCGTCACCTGTATGTCGTATGTGAACAGCTCGGCGCGCGGGTCTGCGAAGCGGAGGGTGCGCGCCGCGGTCGTCTCGGCGCCCGCGAACGTCTGGTCGGGGCCGAGGCTCGTCGAGTAGTCGAAGAGCGCGGGCGAGGCGGGCGTGCCCGCGCCGCCGTTCTCCGCGTTCGACACGCGCACCGTGCCCGAGGCCGAGTTGACGCCGACGACGCGCAGCTCGACGCGCGGCAGGTACGTGTTCGCCGTCGCGTTCGTTAAACTCAAATCGAGCTGGAAGACGCCCGACGCGAACGTCACGTTCGTCATCGCCGTCTGCACCGCGTTCGTGATGTCCACGAGCGTGCGCCGGTCAACCAGGATCGACTGCGCCGCGGACGCGGGCGTGACGTAGAACCCTATCTGCCCGTCGTGCAGGCCGCGCACGCGGAAGAGAAGCTCGCCGTCCGGCTGGTTCGTCAGCGCGACGCTCGACGCGCCCGCGGCGGGCTGGGCAATCACGTCCCACGTCCGGCCGCCGTCCGCCGAGCGCTCGACCTCGAAGCGGCGCTCGTGACCTTCGGGCTGCCACGCGAGCGTGAAGGCGCCGTCGAAGTCCACCTGGCGGTTCTGCGAGTCCGTGAACTCGCCCGCTATTGCCCGGGGGGACGGGGGCGCCGCGCCCTTCGTCAGCTTCGTCGTGACGGTGAAGTCGGTGGCGGCGTTCGTGAAGCCGACGATGCGGTGCGTGTACGTGCCGGGGCGCGTGACGCGCACGTTCACGTACTCGGGGACGCTGGCCGAGCCCGAGCTGGCGATGACGTTGCCGTCCGGGTCCAACAGCTCGTAGTCGATGTCGGGCTGGTCGCTCGGCAGCAGCATCCACTCGGTCGTGGCCTCGATTTGGTAGGTCGGGGCGTCCACGTCGAAGGGCACGTCAACGTAGGTGACGCCGCCCGCGAGCTGGCTGCCGTAGTCGCCCACGGGCACCGTGCCGGTCTGCGTCAGCGTCTCGACGGCCGGGCTGGCCGGGAGCGAGGTGGCCGGGCGGAAGTAGAAGGGCATGCGCAGACTCTCGCCGCCGTCCGCGCGCTGCGCCGTGACGAACCACTGGAGCTGCAAGCGCTCGAAGAGCACCTGCGAGCCGTTGGTCTTGGCCGCCATCACGTCGCGCAGGAGGTCGCCGTCGAGCGTGGCGTTGACGTTGAAGGTCGCCTCGCCGTTCGGCGGCAGGGTCACGCCCGGCTGCGAGAGCGAGACGCCGATGCCTGCGAGTTGCAGGTCGCGGTTGTTGGCGACGCCGAGGTTGTAGGTTCCGCCCTGCCCGGACACGTCGCGGACGGTGACGGCGACGGTCGCCGTGTGCGTCACGCGGCTGTTGAGAACCGGCACCTCGCCGTACGAGTGGCTCCCCAAGATGCCGGGCTTCTCGATGCCGTCGCCCTTCACGCCCATCAAAGCCTTCGCGTTGACGGCCTCGTAGACGTTAATCAGCCCGCCGCCCTGCGCGATGACGGAGTCGGCGCTGAAGGGGCCGTCGGTTTTCGGCGTGCCGTTTGTGCCGCGCAGGTTGGTCGAGGTGTTGATGAGGGCCGTGCGCACCATGTCGGCCGTCCAGTCGAGGTGCGCCTGCCGCACGAGCACGGCCGCGCCCGCCGCGTGCGGCGAGGCCATCGACGTGCCGTCAACGTGCGCGTAGTTCGGCGTGCCTTCCAGAGCGCCGATGGCGCCGAGCAGGCTGCCGGGCGGCACGGCCGCGAGCACGGCCACGCCCGGCGCCGACACGTCCGGCTTCACCTGCCCGAAGCCGCGCACCGGCCCGCGCGAGCTGAAGCCCGCCATGTCGGGACTGAACGACGCGGCCGACGCGCTCACCCTGATCTGCTTCGGCGAGACCGCGCCGGCGGCCGTAGAGCCGATGAGCGACTTGAGGTACTCGCCGTTCGCCTTCGAGATGCCGAGCACGGGGATGGTCGAGGCGTAGACGGTGACGCCCGAAAGCTCGCCGTCCACGTTGTTGTAGATGACCGCGGCCACGGCGCCCGCGGCCTGCGCCTGCGCCGCCTTGTTGACGAAGAGGCCGGTGCCCGCGGCGCCGGCGTCGACGGTGCTGCCGCGGGCGATGAGCGCGATCTTCCCACGCACCGAAGAGGGGAACTGGTCGGGCGTGTCGCCCACGCCGCAGTAGACGTAGTTGCTCTGGAGGCTCGCGGGGACGCCCGCGCTGCCGTCGAGCAGCTCGGCGTGAATCCCCTGAAGTCCGTCGACCACGTCAACCTTGAACGCCGCCGCGCTGTTGCCCGGGTGCGCCGTCGCGCCGACCGAGATGACGTGGCGGCCGGCGGCGGGGCTCCCCGTCGTGCCGTCGGCGGGGCCGGAGTTGCCCGACGCGGCGACGACCGTCGCGCCCGCGAGCGCCGCGTTGCTGCAAGCGACGGCCGTCGGGTCGTCGGGGCCGCCCGAGCCGCCCAGGGAAAGGTTGATGACGTGCGCGACGGGCTTCGGCTGCCCCGTCAAAGTGAAGGGCGACATGGCGTCTTCGAGCGCCATGATCGTGTTCGAGTTCTCGCAGCCGCCGACGGGCTGAACCTGGCTGACCGTGGACTTGATGTCGCTGCACACCTTGTACGACATGAGCTTCGCCTGCGGCGCGACGCCGTGGAGCCTGATGTCGTCGGCCGTGCCGGGCAGGCCGTCGGTGCCGGGGTGCTGCGCGAGGTAGCCCGCGGCCGTCGAGGCGACGTGCGTCCCGTGGCCGAAGCCGTCCTCGACGCCGATGTCGGCGAGCGGCAGGTAGTAGACGACCTTCTTGTTCGTCGGAACCGAAGCCGAGACGGGGGCGACCGCGAGCCGGGGCGGCGTGGGGTCGCCGCCGAACATCGGGTGCGTCCAGTCGATGCCCGTGTCGATGACGGCGAGGTACATGCCCTGCCCCTCGAAGCCCTCGCGCAGGTCGTCGAACTGCGAAAGCTCCGCGGCCGCGCCGTAGACCTTCGGCGCCTCGATGTACTTCACGCTGTGGTCGAGCTGCGTGTAGAGCAGCGAGTCGGCACGCACGCCCTTCACCTCCGGCATGCCTTTGAGCGCGGGCACGGCCGCGGCGGGCACCCTGAGCGCGAGGCCGTTGTAGACGAGCGTGTAGCGCAGCGGGATGGTGGCCGCGAGGCTCCCGTCGTAGTTCTTCACGCCGCGCGAGGCGAGCTGCGCCGCGACGCCGCGCGACGCGAGCGCGGCGAGGAACCTGTCCTGCTGCGACGCGAGCTGCGCGCGGTAGCCTTGCAGCTCTTCGCCCGAGACGGCGCGCCCCTGCTTCCGCGCGCGCGCCAGGTAGACGGCCGCGGGCTCGCCCTTCAGCTCGACGATGACCGCGACCGAATCGCCCGCGCCGGCCGAGGCCGTGCGCATGGAAGAGCCGGCGAAGGCGGCCAGCGCGCAGACGAACGCGAACAGCAAGGTCGCGGCCCGGCCGCGCGTGATGATGGAAGTGCTTCTCCTGGTGGCGTGCATGTCTCTCGATTCTCCTCTCGACTCGCGCGGGGGGCGGACGGGCGTCGCTCCCACTCGGGTTGTGTGGTTTAAGCCGTGCGGGTTTTGCGTCAACTTACGCGCGCAGGGTAGCGCCCGCCGATTGAGCGAAACTTGAGCGGCGAAAACTTTTTTCCGCGGCGTGAGTTTTCAACGGCTTAAGGGCGCTTGAGGAAAACTTGAGAAGGCTGGGGTTTGGTCGGAGAAGAGTTTTCGGGTGGAAACGGCAGGTCTCTTCGAGACTTGAACAGGGCGGGGACACGTCGGCCGTCCCGCAACTGCGTCGACGTTGCGGGTCGAGTGAAGGGCGGTTAACCACAGAGGCACAGAGGACACGGAGGTTGCACGGAGGGATTCGACTCTCTGTGCAACCTCTGTGCTCTCTGTGCCTCTGTGGTTAACATCAAGCCGCGTCACTCACGCGACGGACGGAAAAGCGCCCCCTTCCCCGCTACAACAGACTCACCTTGCCCGTCAGCGGGTTGACCCTGAAGGTCAGCACCTTCGTCTGCGGCGGCGTCCCGAGCGTGCCCGTCGTCGGGGCCGTGGTCGTGCCGCCGTCCGACGGACTTGAAGACGTGCCGGGCGCGCCTGTTCCCGATGCGGAGCCGCCCTGCGCGAAGGCGGGGTCGGGCACGTGCGCGTAGACGACGGCGGTGAACTGGAAGAGCTCCGTCGAGGGGTTCGCGAACCGCAGGCGCTTCGCCGCGCTCAGCTCGTTCGGCGCGAAGTCGGGGCCGAAGGTCGTCGAGTAGTCGAAGGCCGCGGGCGAGCCCGCCGCGCCCGCCCCGCCGTTGTCGGCGTTCGAGACGCGCACGCGCCCGCTGTTCGACTGCACCGACGTGATGACGAACCGCAGCGGCGCGTAGAGCCCCGACGCCGAGGCGTTGCGCAGAGTCTGTTCGAACTCCGCCACGCCGCCCGAGAAGTTGACGGTGCCGTCCACGATGGCCGCCTGCACGAGCGAGGTCACGTCCTGCTCGACGCGCCTGTCAACGCGCACCTCCTTCGGCGCGCTCGGCGGGCCTGCCAGCAGCCCGTACTCGACCGCGTAGAGCGCGACGGCGCGGTACTGGTACGCGCCGTTGGCGCGACCCGCCACGTCGTAAGCGGTCTGCGACGCGTCCACGTCGGCGAGCGTCGCCCACGTCGCGCCGCCGTCCGCCGACTCCTGCACGCGGAGCTTCGCGGCCTGCGCGCCGGTCGAAGGCTTCGCGAAGGTCAGGCGGTATGCCCCGTTGATGTCTACGGGCGTCGCGTCGGCGACCTCGTTCCCCGTCACGTCGCCCATCGCGGGCGCGGCCGTCGCCACCGTCGGCCTCACCGCGCGCAGGTAGAAGGGCATGCGGTAGCGCGTGCCGTCCCCGTGCGTGGCCGTGACGTACCACTCGATCTGCGTCGCGTCGGCGAGCTTCGCGCCGTTCACGTTAACGTTGACTTTGAAGCTCGCCGAGCGCCCCTGGAGCACGTCGACGAAGGCGGCCGTCCCGCCGTCCGCGTTGCTCAGACTCACGCGCACGTCCCGGCCGTCCACGCCGCGCACGTTGCTGACCGAGAGGTCGTACGTGCCCGCGCCGCCGCCGCCCGAGATGTCGTAGACGCTGACGGTCTGCGTGAGCACGGCCGCGCCCTCGACGCCCGCGACGGGGACGGCGGCGAAGCTGTAGCTCGGGCTGAAGTCGGGGTTGCCCGGCGTCTTTCCGGCCAGAGGCCCGAGGCCCACGGCGAAGGCGCGCGTCGTCGCGCCGCCCGTCACGGGCCCGGGCGCGCCCGTCCCGAGCAGCGCCTTCGCGTTCGCCGCCGCCCCCGCGTCGATCAAACCTCCGCCCTGCTGGTTGAGAGTCTGCGTGCCGTCGGCGACCGCGGTGCCGTCCGCCCGGCGCAGGTTCGTCGCCGTGTTGACGAGCGCCGCGCGGATCATCGCGGGCGTCCACGTCGGGTGCTTCTGCTTGACGAGCGCCGCGACGCCCGCCGTGATGGGGCAGGCGAACGAGGTGCCCGACGCGGACGTGTAGCCCGTCGGGTCCATCATCAGCGCGTAGCCGACGCCGGGCGGGACGCCGGCCGACGCCGCCGCCTCGACGCCGCCCGCGCGCACCGTCGCCGAGAGGATGGCCTCGCCCGGCGCGACCACGTCGGGCTTGACCTGGCCGAAGCCGCCGACCGGCCCCTTCGAGCTAAAGCTCGCCATGCCGGGCAGGAAGTCGTTGGCGTTGATGCGCACCTGGTTGGGCGAGACCGCGCCCGGCGTCGAACCCAACTGCGCGAGCAGGTACTCGCCGTTGGCCTTCGAGATGCCGACGGCCGGGATGACGGTCTTGCGCGCGGTGACGGCGCTGATCTCGCCGTCCACGTTGTTGAAGACGATGACGGCGACGGCGCCCGCGGCCGTCGCGAAGGCGACCTTGTTCGAGACGAGCCCCGTGCTCTGCCCGCCGGCCTCGGCGGTGCCGCCGCGCCGGATGAGCGCGATCTTGCCCGCGACCGAGGCCGGGAACTGGTCGGGCGTGTCGCCCAGCCCGCAGTAGACGTAGTTGTTCGTGACGTCCGAGGTGACGGGCGCCGAGCCGTCGAAGAGGTACGCGTACATGCGCGAGCGCGCGCCGGGGCCGAGGTCGTCGACGGTGTTCGCGCCCGCGCCGGGGTCGTTGCTCGCGCCGACGGTGATGACGCGGCGGCCCGTCGCGGGCGAGCCGAGCGTGCCCTCGCCCGTCGGGTTCGCGGCCGTCGAGCTGCCGGCGTTGCCCGCGGCGACGACGACCGTCACCCCCGCGAGGGTCGCGTTGTCGCACGCGACGGCGGCCGGGTCGTCGGGGCTCATCGAGCTCCCGCCCAGACTGAGGTTGATGACCTGCGGGACGGGCTTCGGCAGGCCCGTGACGGTGAAGGGCTGCACGGCGTCCTCGACCGCCATGATGCTCGAAGCCTGGAGCCCCTGCCCCACGGCCGTCAGCGTCTTGTAGGCCATGATCTTCGCCTGCGGCGCGACGCCGTGGATGCGCACGTCGTCGGCCGTGCCCGGGATGCCGTCCGGCCCGGGCGCCTGCCCGAGGTAGCCCGCGATGTCCGCGGCGACGTGCGTCCCGTGGCCGAAGTCGTCCGAGACGGCGCCGGCCGTCAGGTTCATGTAGTAGACGACCTTCTGGTTGCGCGCGGCGGGCGCGGGGCCGACGCCGAACTGCGGCGGGGTCGGGTCGCCGCCGAACATCGGGTGCGTCCAATCGACGCCCGTGTCCACGACCGCGACCGTGATGCCCTCGCCGTGGACGCCGCCCGTGTCGAGCGTGTCGAAGGCCGTGAGCTTCGGCGGGTTGCCGTAGAGCCCGGGCGCGCGGACGTAGTTCAGGGCGCGGTCGAGCGCCGGGTAGAAGGGCGTCGTCTCGTGCACGGCGGCGACGCCCTCGACCTTCTTGAGCGCGGGCAGGGCCGACTCGGGCACTTCGAGCGTGACGCCGTTGTAGACGTAGTTGAAGCGGAACTGGATGGGCGCGGTCACCTCCCCGTTCGGCGCGTTGACGCCCGAGACGGCGAACTGGACGCCGGCCGCCGCCGCGCGCGCGAGGAACGTCTCCTGCTCGGCGACGATTCGCCTGCGGTAAGACTCGACGTCGAAGGGCTGGCCGGCGCTCTCGGCGCGGAACCTGGCGACGACGACGGGGTCGCTTGCCAACTGGACGATGACGGTCTTGACGACGCCCCGCGCGTCCGCGCTCCCGCTCGGGAAGGAGAGGAGCGAAGCGGCGGCGGCGGCGAAGACTGCGACGAGGATAAGAAGGACGCGGGGCAGGGGACGGCGTTTCATCTTTTCACCTCCAACGGAACGATCTTCGTATCTATTCGCCGAACATCGTGACGATGAGCTTGACCATCGCGGGGACGAACTCGCCGCGCTTGACCGCGCGCGCGGGCTCGAAGCGCGGGCCGGGGACGGCGACGAACTGTCCCGGGCCGACCTGCCTGATCTCGGCCGCGTAGGCTTGCAGCAGTCCGCGGTCTAACGCGAGCTGCACGTAGCCGCGCAGGGCCGGAGGGATGTCTGCGTTGTCGGTGAGCGCCTTGCCGCCCGTCGTCACGTTCGTGCCGGCGAGTTGCTTCGCCTCCCTGTCGAGCCGGAGCGCGCGCACCATTGCGACGGCCTCCTCAAGCCGGTTGACCTGCGCCGACCCGCCGAAGGCCGTCCCCGACGTGCCCATCACGCCTTCCTTCCTGAGCGACTCGGCGAAGAGCGCTTCGGGGCTCCCGGCGGCAACGTCCGTGAAGCTCGGGCGGTTCGGGATGTACTGCGGAACCCTCGCGCCCAACGTCAACGCGCGCGCGAGCTCCGAGCGCGTCAAAACGTCACCGGGGCGGAAGAGCCCGCCGTCGGCCGACATCACGCGGTCGTAGACGAGGCGCAGCGCGCCGACGCGCGTCGCGCCGTCGAGCGCGGAAACGTCCGCGACCTCCGAAGGGTCGTAGAGGTAGTGGCGCGTCTGCACGTAGTAGGGCTGCTCGGCGAGGACTCCGAGGCCCGCCACGCCGGCCGACACCCGCACGGTGTACGTGCCCGGCTCGGGGAATTCGAGCTTGACGCCCTCGCGCGCGCCGAAGAGGCCGCCGAGGTTGATGGCGTCCGAGGTGGCGACCGTCTGCCCGTCCTTCGAGACCGTCAGGCGCAGGTCGTTGATGACCGTCCGCGTGTTGTCGACGACCACCTCGTCCTCGCCGGAGGCGGCGCCCCAGTTCAGCTCGACGAAGGTGAAGCGCGCGTTGGCGGGCACGCTGATCGTGTGCGTGCGCGAAGAGTTCGCGGCGACGCTGCCCTGTTGCAGCGGCGTGTCCTGGCGGCCGACCGCCAGCCCCTTGCCCGCGAAGCCGAAGTTGCCGTAAGGCTTCGAGGGGTTCTGCGCGAGGTCGACGGCCGCGTGGACGTTGGCGAGCCCGGCGCCGGCCTCGAACTCGTCGTAGGTGGCGAGCGGCGTCGCCGTGCGCACGAGCACGTCGCGCACCTCGTCGGGCGTCAGGTTCCGGTTCGCTTCGAGGACGTTGGCGACGACGCCGGACAGCGCCGGCGCGGCCATCGACGTGCCGGAAATCTGCGTGTAGTTCGGCAGGTAGTTCGAAGGGATTTCGAGGTCCGCGTCGAGGCCGTTCTCCGCGAGGTTCGTCTTCGAGCGCGCGGCGATGATGGCGCTCGTGTAGCCCTTGTCGGAGGGGCCGCCCGTGCCCGGCGTCAGGATGGTCGGGTGGACGTCCGGGCTCAGGAAGACGCCGCGCGAAGAGAAGTCGGCGAGGCGGCCGTCTTTGGTCGAGGCGCCGGCCGTGATGACCCACGGCCACGGCGTCCAGCGGTTCTGCGTGTTCGGCGCGGGGCCGTCGTTGCCGTTGGCGAAGACGACGACGATGTTGTTGTCGTGCAGCGCCTTCGACGCGACGTTGACGGGGTGTTCGGGGTCGTAGTCGGTGGCCGAGTTGCCCCACGAGTTGTTGACGACGCGGATGTTGTAGACGAGCTGGTTCGTCAGGATGTAGTCGAAGGCCGCGACCTGGCCCAGCACGAAGAGGCCGCCGCCCGAGCCGATGCCGAGTATCGAGGCGCCGGGCGCGACGCCCGCGTAGAGCCCGCCCGAAGCCAGGCCCGTGCCGGCCGCGATGGAGGCGACGTGCGTCCCGTGCCCGCCGTTCGTGTCGGAGTCGGGCTGGTTCTCAAGGTAGGACGGCGGGATGATTCCTTCGAAGACGTTGCCGAGCGTGTTACTCCTGACGACGAGGCCGTCCTTGTCGTTCATGTTCATGATGACGTTCTGGACGGTCTTGCCCGCGGCCGGGTTCGCCACGTTGTAGGTCAGGTCCTGGTGCGTCCCGTCCACGCCCGAGTCGTTGATGGCGATGGTGATGCCCTTACCCGAGACGGGCAGCCCGCCGTTGCCGCGCGTGATGTCGATGTCGTTGCGCAGCCGCTCGGTGCCGACGAGCGGGTTGCTCTGGTGGTCGTAGAGCTGCACGGGCGCGTTGAGGTAGACGGAGCGCAGGGAGTCCCACCCGGCCATCTGCGCCAGCTGCGCGGCCGTCGCGTTGACGGCGACGACCGGCAGCCGGTTCATCCGGTAGCCGCCCCGTATGCCGAGCCCGAGCACCTGCGCGACCTGCGCGTCCGTCACGCGCTCGCCCTTGAAGGTCAGGATGACGCCGAACAGGTCGGTCGGCCTGGCAACCGCCAACTTCGACTTCAACTGCGGGTCAACCTTCGGCGCCGCCTGCGCGCCCGCCGCGCACAGGGCGCCGAGCGCGACCGCGATGATGACGTTGAAAATTTTCTGCCGCTTCATACTCGCCTCTCCCTTTTTCATCCCGGCCGTGAACCGCGAGGCTCTCGTCAACCTTCGGACAGTCTTTCCGTTGGCGATCCGGGCGAGGCCCGTTCCCCCGAAAGGGCCTCACCCGAACCGCGCCCGAACCGCGGGGCCGACCCGGCACGGCTTGCCCTCCGCGCCGGCGCCCCGCGGCAAGCCGTGTCTACTTCACGACGAAGTCGGAGCCCGACGCCGTGTCCGAGCTGAGCAGGAGCCCGCCCGTGACCGACGTGCCGATGAGTATCTGCGCGTTCGCGCCCGTCGCCGTCGAGACGGTGCCGACGACGTTCGTCCCGGCGATGGCGTTGATGCTGGCGACCGCGACGCGGACGACGATCTGGTTGCCGACGACCTCGCCCGAGTCGGGCGCGCCGTCGCCGACCTGGTTGTTCGTCCCGTTCGGCAACTTCTCGTAGTGGCCGTACTCGTAGACGACCGCGCCCGTCTCCGACACGTTGGCCGAGACGAAGACCGTCACGCCGTTGAAGACCGAGCTGACCGTCCAGGCGTTGTTCTGCAAGCGCTCGGCGGCGTTCGCCAGCGTCAGCGTGTAGACGATCTGCTGGCTGGCCGCGTCGTAGGCGAAGTCCACCGACTGTATGTCCTGCGCGCCCGTGCCGAAGGCGTCGCCCGAGGGGTCGATGATCTCGGGGCCGCCGTCTTCGGGGATGAGCTTGAACGCGTGCGGCACGGCCGTCAGCCCCATCGCCGCGCGCACGGCGTTGTGCGCGTCCACGTAGCCGGCGCCGACGACGCGCTCGTCGAAGGGCATCGGGTTCGCCGTCTGCCGCAGGATGGTCACCACGTCGTCGGGCGTGAGCAGCGGGTTCGCCTCGATCATCAGCGCGACGACGCCCGAGACGTGCGGGCACGCGAAGGAAGTCCCCTGCGAGGTCGTGTAGTACGGCAGGTAGGCCGGCGGGATGGTCGTCAAGTCGTTGCCGATGACGGGCACCGTGCCCAGGGTGTTCGTCAGGCCCGCGCCGCGCAGCCGCGCGCTCTTGATGTCGACGCCGGGCGCCGTGATGTCGGGCCGGAGGTTCGGAGAAAGAGTCGTGTCCGCCGGCATCCCCGAAACGTCCGTGCCCGTGCCGTTGTCCACGCCGCGCGAGCTGAAGTCGGCGGGGCTCCCCAGGCCCTGCTTGACGCCCGCGGCGACCGAGATCGTCCAGGGCATCGTCGAGTAGGGGTTGATGGAGGTCGGCGTGTCGCCCGCGTTGCCCGCGGCGAAGACGACCGTGATGTTGCGGTCGTGGCAGGCGCGCGTGGCGACGTTGACCGGGTTGTTCGGGTCGAGTTCGTCGGCGCTCAGCGAAGAGCCCCAGGAGTTGTTGATGACGCGGATGTTGTAGGCGTACTGGTTGGCGAGCAGGTAGTCGTAGGCGCCGATGATGGCGACGGAGGGGAGCCCCATCTCGTTGCCGGAGTTGACGCCGACGAGGTGCGCGCCGCGCGCGACGCCGCCGTAGAAGCCGCCCGACTGCTCGCCCGTGCCGGCGGCGACGGCCGCGCCGTGCGTGCCGTGGCCGGACTCCACGTCGGACATCTGCTGGTTCTCTAAGTAGACGGGCGGGACAAAGCCGGTCGAGTTGATGATGTCGCCGATGGAGATGCCGACGCCGAGGACGAGGCCGGCGTCGCCGACGACCGTCTCGGAGAGCGGCTGGATGACGTTCTGCACGGTCTTCTTGCCGTAGGTCAAATCCTTGTGCGTCGCGTCGATGCCGGTGTCGATGTAGCCGATGCCGACGCCCTTGCCCGAGACGGGGAAGCCGGGGTTCGACCTGTTGTTCTTCGTGACCTGCGTGTCGGCCGTCATCTGCGGGACGCCGATGAAGGTGCGGCTCGCGTTGGTGAAGGTCTTCATCAGGCGGTTCGCGTAGACGGAGACGACGCCGGGCTGGCGGCTGACGGCGGCCAACTGGACGGCGCTCATGTCGGCGATGACCATCGGCAGCTCGCGCGTGGCGAAGCCCTTCGTGATGCCCGCGAGCTGGAGGCGCGAGAACTCGGACGCGCCGGGCTTCCGGCTGTAGGTGATGATGACGGGCACGGTCGCGCCGGCCGCGTGCGTGGCGAAGAAGCGCGTGAGCTGCGAGTCGATCTTCACGGCCGCGGCCGCCGCCGCCGCCGCGCCGCCCGTCCCCGAGGGCACGCTCGCGAGGCCGAGGGCGAGGGCGAGAACCAGCGCCACCAGAAATGTGTTTCTCAACGTCGTCATGGTCTTTTCCTCTTTATCCGTTCTTGTGAACCTTCGGCGGCGAGGCCGCGCGTCGTGTGAAATGTTTCCGGGGTTGCGGCCCGGGGGGTCACCCGTCTCTGCCAAGCGGGTCACCCTCCGGGCCGCTCGACTCGCCGCGCCTCCCGTCCCGACTTCGGTCGGCGCGACGAGATGCGTTGATTAATTGCCCGCCGCGAAGCGCCGGCGGAAGTTGTCGAGCGCGTAGGCCATGAAGGCCCGTGTCGTCGCGTCGTTCGCCTTCACGCGCGCCTTCAGGACGGGCTGGAAGTCGAACGGCCCCTGCTCAAGGTTGAAGAAGGCTTGGAGCAGCCCCTTGTCGAGCGCTATCTGCGCGTAGCCGCGCAGGGCCGAAGGAATCTCCGCGTTGTCGGCGAGCACGAGCGTCTGCCCGTTGTAGCTCGCCGTCACGACGGAGCCGGCCTTCTGCTTCGCCTCGGCGTCCAGGCCCAGGGCGCGCACGAGCGCGACCGCCGTCTCAAGCCGCGTGACGTTGGCCGCCGGGTTGAAGGCCGAGCCGTAGGCCGCGACCATGCCGGCCGGGGCGAACGAGTGGTCGCGCAGCGTCGAGCCGTTGGCCGTCACCGCCTCGACGATGGGGCGGAGTTCGGCGGAGACGTCCGCGTACTTGGGCGTCGCGGACGGGAACTGCCGCAGCGCCGTGTTCATGTAGAGCGTCCGCGCGAAGTCCTCGCGGGTGACGTTCGCCTCGGGGTGGAAGCCGCCGTCGGGCAGCGTGTCCATCTGGCGGTTCTTCAGCACGGTCTCGATCCGCGCCTGCGCCGCGTGGCCCTGTATGTCGGCGATGGGTTCGAGCGTGTAGAGCTTCTGGATGACGGTGAAGTCCACGGGGCCGGGCGCCGCCGCGCCCGAGGTCGGGAGGCTCACGTTCGGCGCCGCCGCCAGCCCGCGCACGCCGCGCACTTCGACGAGCCAGCGGCCGGCCTGCGGGTTCCTCACCAGCACCTCGCGCCGCGGCGAGTCGAGGACGGGGAGCGAGATGCCCGACGAGAACTTCTCGCCGCCCGGGCTCGTCAGGAGGATGCCGATGGTGTTGCCGTCGCCCGACTCGGCCGCGTTGTCGAAGCGTGCGAGGACGAGCAGCTCGCTCATCCCCTCGGCCACGTCGATCTCGCGCGAGTTGGCCGAGCCGGGGCCGGGCAGGCCCGCGGGCGTGTAGTCGATGCGGAAGCGCTCGGCCTCGGGGCCGCTCACCGTGTACTTCGCGTTGAAGGTGTAGTTGAAGTCGCCGCTGTAAGCCTTCGAGCGGTTGAAGACCTTATCGACGGCGGCGTAGGCGTTGACGTAGCCGGCGCCGACCTGCCACTCGTCGTAGCCGGGCATGCGCGAGGCGGTCTGCGTGAGAATCTGCTTGACCTCGTCGGGCGTGAGCGTCGGGTCGGCGTCCAGCATCAGCGCGACGATGCCCGCCACGTGCGGCGTCGCCATCGACGTGCCGGAAATCTGCGTGTAGTAGGGCAGTTGGTTGGCGGGGAGTTCGAGGTCGGAGTCGAGCCCGTTGGCGAAGACGTTCGTCTTCGAGCGGGTCGAGACGTACGCGGCCGAGAACTTCGTCGCGTTCGACTCGAACTCGCGGCCCGTGCCCGGCGCGACGAGCGTCGGCGCGTCGTAGTCGTTGTTCGGGTCGGAGTCCGCGAGCCGCTCCTCCTTCGGGGTGCCGCGCGAGGAGAACGAGGCCAGCCCGCCCTCCTTCGTGCCCGCGCCGACCGAGATGACCCACGGCGCCTTGCCGTAGCGGTTGTGCGTGTCGCGCCCCGGGCCGGAGTTGCTCGCCGAGAAGAGGACGACGATGTTGCTGTCGTGCGCGAGCTTCGAGGCGATCTGGATCGGGTCGTCGGGGTTGAAGGCGCCGTCGCTGCCCCAGGAGTTCGTGATGACGCGGATGCCGTAGACGGCCTGGTTCGTGAGCGACCACTCGAAGCCGCCCAGCCCGTTCAGGATGAAGAGCACCGCGCCCGAGCCCGTGCCGATGAGCTTCGCGCCCGGCGCGACGCCGCCGTAGAGGCCGCTCGACTGCTGCCCCGTCCCCCCGACGATGCCGGCGCAGTGCGTGCCGTGGCCGACGTTCAAGTCCGTGTCCGGCAGGTTCTCGACCGCCTGGAGCGTCGTGAAGCCGGCGAGCGTGTCGGTGTCGGTCAGAATCTGCACGTTCTGGATGACGTTCCTGCCGAGTTGCAGGTCGGGGTGCGTGGCGTCGATGCCGGAGTCGTTGATGACGACCGAGAAGTCGCCCCTGCCCGAGACGGGCAGCCCCGCGTTGCGCGTCGTGAAGCCGCGGTCGGTGCGCAGGCGGTCGACGCCCGTCAGCGTGCGCGCCTCGGCGTCGTGGTAGCTCAGGCGGTCGTTGAACCAGACGGAGCGCACCGAAGGGGTCGCGGCCAGGGCGCGCACCTGCCCGGCCGTGGCGGCCGCCGCCACCATGCCGAGCCGGTTGAGCGTGATGCCCTTCGTGATGCCGAGCGCGCGCAGCGCGTCGAGGTGTGCGGGCTGAAGGCCCTTCGCGGTGTTGAAAGAGATGATGACGGTGCCGACCTTCGCGTCGGAGGCGAGGCCGTTCAACTTCGACTGGAGCGAAGGCCCGAGCGTGGCCGCCGAGACGTCCGCGACGGCGATGATTCCCAACAGCGTGATGATTGAGAGGGCGGCAGAGATTTTTCCGAGCATTACTTTCAAATTTTCTCCTTGGAGTCGGGTCTCGAAGTTCGGGAATGGTGCGGCCGACTTCGGCGTCTCGTCCCGAGTCGGCGGGCGGCGTCGTCGTCAGCGTGGACAAGATAGTCAAGACCGATTGAGCGAAACTTGAGCGCGGAGAAAATTTTTCGGCTTCGGAAGGCGATTTTTACGCCCCTTAGTTTTCAACAACTTAAGGGCGCTTGAGGAAAACTTGAGGTGCTTGAGGGCGTAAGCCCGGCCGCGCGGGAGGCAGGGCGCAGGTCTCCTTACACTTGCGACGTAAGGTCAGAGAACAGCAGAGGGAAGAACCGCCCGCCCATCGGCCGGCCTTTGGGGATGGGGGGGACGCCCGCGAGGGGAGGGTCGTCGGAGTTGGAGCGGACGCCGTCGCGGAAGACGTTGACGACCGTCGCGCGGCGCGGGCGGGCGGTCGCGTTGGCGTATGAGCCGTGGATCATGCGCGGGTGGTGGAAGGACGCTTCGCCGGCCTTCAGCTCTATCGGGACGGGCTTGAACATGGCCTTCTGCTCGTCGGTCAACACGGACTGTATCGCGTCCATGTCGCCGGCGAGCCCCGTGACGGGGAGGTCGGGCCAGCGGTGGCTGCCCGGGACGTAGTGGACGCAGCCGTTCTCGCGCGTCGAGTCGTCGAGGCCCGCCCAGCAGGTCAGGTGCGCGAGCGGCGTGGTGCGCGTCCAGTAGGAGTAGTCCTGGTGCCACGCGACGACCCCGCCGTGGCGCGCGGGCTTGCAGAACAACTGGTCGTGCCAGAAGCGCACCGCGCCCCCGAGGAGTTGGGACGCCGGGACGGTGAAGCGCGGGTTCCACAGGAGGTCGTGGAAGCCCTCCGCGATCCGCCAAGCCCCCAGCGCGTGGAAGAGCACGTTCGCCGGGTCGCCCGACTCGTTCGCGTGGAACTCGTACCACAGCCCGCGCGCGGGGTGCGCCGGGTTCATCAACTCCGACAGCTCCGCACGAAGCCGCCCCAACTGCCCTTCGTCGAACACCCTCACGCCGGAAAGGTAGCCGTGCTCCCCGTAGAACGCGACCTGCTCGCCGGTCAGCCTGTACCGCTCCAACCCTTCCGCGGCGGCGGGCGCGGGGAAGAGTTCGGTGATCGGCGCGTGGTACTGGGAAAGGTCTTCGGCCATCTCGACGCCGCGGGCGTGCCCTCACGAGTTATTTCGAAAGATGAGGCGTATTATACGGCATGAACGAACTGTACGCGGGGGGACGAGCTTGGTTAAAGCCGACCGTTCGATAGTGAAGACGCTCGCGCGCGGCGCGCGGCTCTGCTGCCCCGCGTGCGGCCGGCGCTCGGTCTTCCAGTCGCCCTTCCGCGTCCGGCACCACTGCCCCGCGTGCGGGGCGGTCTTCCAGCGCGAGGAGGGGTTCTTCGTCGGCGCCATCATGCTCAACGTGGTCACGACCGAGGCGGCCGTGATGGCCGCGGCCGGCCTCTGCCTGCTGCTCTTCCCCGGCCGCGCCGCGCTGCTGCTCGGGCTCCTCTTCGCCGTCGCGCTCCTCTTCCCCGTCGCCTTCTACCACCACTCCTGGAGCCTCTGGCTGGCCGGCGACCACCTCGTCGAGGGCCTGCCCCGACGGGGGAGTAGTCAGTAGTCAGTAGCCGGTAGAAAAACCCTTTCGACGCCCGAACCTTACCATTCTCATCTTCAACTCCCTCAACGCGGAGCGCTACTGTCTACTGTCTACTGTCTACTGTCCACTCTAAAAATTCTCCGGGCATCCCTCCGCGCCCGACCCGACATCTCTGAAGCCAAGCGGCAAGACAGGTCAGTCCCTCGCAGGTGAAAGCCGTCAAGCGTCGTCTCCCCGTGCCAACGACCCGGACAGCCTTTCGGAGGACGTATGCCCACACGAACGCGCGAATCCCTTCGCACCATCTTCAGAGTTCTTCTTCCGCTCATCCTGCTCGCGCCGGCCGCGCCGAGCGCGCGCGCGCAGGAGGGCGCCTCGACGGCGGCCGCGGCGCGCACGCGCTACCTGTCCGAGATGGGGCTCATCCCCGCCTCGCGCTCGGTCGCCGTCGAGGAGTTCGTCAACTACCACCGCCACCAGATCGGGCGCCCGAAGGCGGACGAGGCCGTGCTCATGGACGTGCGCTGGGGCAACGACCGCGTCTCCGGCGCGGAGCCCGAGGCCGTCCTGCAAATAGGCTTCAGCACCGCGTCGGCGTCCGACCGCCGACAACTGCCGCCCGTCAACCTCGCGCTCGTCATCGACAAGAGCGGCTCGATGGCCGACTCGGACAAGCTCTCGAAGGTGAAGGAGGCGCTCCTCACCTTAGTCAACCAGCTCCGCGAGACCGACACGCTCTCCGTCGTCGTCTTCGACTCCGAGGCCGAGGTGCTCCGCCCGGCGCGCGAGGTCGGCGACCGCGAGGAGGTGCGCCGCCTCATCCGCTCGATAGAACCCGGCAGCTCGACGAACATCCACGCCGGCCTCGTGCTCGGCTACCGCGAGGCGCTCAGGCACTTCAACCGCGAGGGGACGAACCGCGTCGTCCTCCTCACCGACGGCATCGCCAACCAGGGCGTGACCGACCCGGTGCAGATCGCGCGCGACTCGCTCTCCTTCAACGACCGCGGCGTAGACCTCTCGACCATCGGCGTCGGGCTCGACCTCAACAAGGATTTGCTGCGCGACCTCGCCAAGAGCGGCCGCGGCCTCTTCCACTTCGTCGCCGACGCGCAGGACATCGACAAGGTCTTCCTCAAGGAGGTGCAGAGCCTCGTCGCGCCCGTCGCCTCCGAACCCGACTTAGAAATCCAGTACGGCCCCGGCCTTGAGCTGGCGCAGGTCTACGGCTACGAGCCCGAGCGCGCCGGGGGCGGTCTGAAGATCAGGCTCGACGACATGAACCAGGGTCTGACTCAGGTCGTCCTGCTGCGGTTCAAGGCCAGGCCCCGCGGCCTCGACCCCGCGCGGCCGTCCGTCAGGGTCACCTTCAGCTACTACGACATCGAGCGGAAGAGGCGGGTCACGAAGAGCGAAGAGGCGTCGCTCTCGCCCGGCGGGGGCGCCGCCGGGGACCTGCTGCGCGACCCCGAGGTCGGCAAGAACTTCACCATCGCCCAGCTCGCGCAGGCCATCCGCGACATGGCCGCCGCCGTCGAGGCCCGGCGCTACAAGGACGCCGAACACCTCCTCAACGCGGCCATCGCCAAGACCTACCAGCGCTACCCGCACCTCGAAGACGAAGACATCTCCCGCACCCTCCTCGTCGCGCAGAAGTACCAGGAGTTGGTCAGGAAGTACAACCAGGAGCAGCAGAGCCGGAATGACAAGAGGTGAGGGGGTAGACGGTAGACAGTAGTCTGTAGTCAGTAGAAAGAGAGGCGGCGCGTTCGGCTGATGGCCGGGACGCGCCGCCTTCGTTTTCCCTACCGACTACTGACTACCGTCTACCGTCTACCCCCTCATCCGACCTGTCCGGCGCGGACGCCGGCGCGGCGCTCCGCGAGGACTTCCCAGGCTTCGCGCGTGCGGTTGTAGATGCCGTCGGCGTCGAGGCCGTACTTGGCCAGGAGCAGCTTCGGGTCGCCGTGCGTGACGATGCGGTCGGGGACGCCCATGCGGACGAGGCGGACGGCGTCGAGCAGGCCGTTCTCTTCCAGCAGTTCCGCGACGGCCGAGCCGAAGCCGCCCGCGAGGTAAGCCTCCTCGACCGTGACGATGAGCCGCTTCGTGCGCGCGAGCGCGAGCAGGAGCCCCGCGTCGAGCGGCTTGACGAAGCGCGCGTTGACGACCGTCGCCTCCACGCCGTCCTTCGCCAACTGCTCGGCCGCGCCGACGGCCGGGTGCACCATCGAGCCGTAGGCCACAATCGCCACCTCGCCGCCGTCGCGCAGTATCTCGGCCTTGCCGACCTCCAGCAGCCGCGCCTCGCGCTTGAGGTCGGCGCCGACGCCGTTGCCGCGCGGGTAGCGCATCGCCGCCGGCCCCTCGTGCTCCGCCATCGTGTAGAGCATGTCGCGCATCTCGCCCTCGTCCTTCGGCGCCATCACGACCATGTTCGGCACGCCGCGCAGGTAGGCGATGTCTAAGAGGCCGTGGTGCGTCGGCCCGTCGCCGCCGACGATGCCGGCGCGATCCATGCAGAACTTGACGTTGAGGTTCTGCAAACAGACGTCGTGGACGATCTGGTCGAAGGCGCGTTGCAGGAACGTCGAGTAGATGGCGCAGAAGGGCTTCAGCCCCTCGGTGGACATGCCGGCGGCGAAGGTGACGCAGTGCTGCTCGGCGATGCCGACGTCGTAGGCGCGCCCGGGGAATTTTTCGAGAACCTTGTCAATCCCCGTCCCGTCGGGCATCGCGGCCGTGAGCGCGACGACCTTCGGGTCGCGCTCCATCAGCTCGCACACCGTCTGCCCGAGGACGGCCGTGTAGCTCGGCGCCGCGGGGCCGGAAGACTTGACGGCCGCGCCGGTCTTCAGGTCGAACGGGCCGGTCGCGTGCCACGCGTAGTAGTTCTTCTCGCGCGCCGGGTAGCCCTTCCCCTTCTGCGTGAGCGCGTGGACGATGACGGGCGAGTCCTTGACCTGCTTCGCCTCTTCGAGCGCGCGCACGAGCGCGCGCGGGTTGTGGCCGTCCACGTAGCCGATGTACTTGAAGCCCAGCTCGTTGACGAGCGCGCCGGGCAGCACCGCCGCGGCGATGGCGTCCTTGACGGTCTTCGCCGCGTTGTAGAGCCGCTCGCCGAACGAGGGGATGTCGTGCAGGAGGTCGCCCACCTCGTCCTTGAAGCGGTGGTAGCCCTGCGCCTCGCGTATGCGGTTGAGGTAGCCGGTCAGGGCGCCGACCGCGGGCGCAATCGACATCTCGTTGTCGTTGAGGAGGACGATGAGGCGCGTCTTGAGGTGGCCCGACTGGTTGACCGCCTCCATCGCCATGCCGCCCGCCAGGGACGAGTCGCCGATGACGGCGACGACGTGGTGGTCTTCGCCGCGCTGGTCGCGCGCGACGGCCATCCCCAGCGCGGCCGAGAGTGAGGTCGAGGCGTGCCCCGCCCCGAACGTGTCGTACTCAGACTCGTCCCGCCGGAGGAAGCCGGAGATGCCGCCGTACTGCTTCACCGTCGGCAGGAGCTCGCGCCGCCCCGTCAGAATCTTGTGCGCGTAAGCCTGGTGCCCCACGTCCCAGACCAGGCGGTCGCGCGGCGTGTCGAAGGCGTAGTGGAGGGCGACGGCCAGCTCGACCGCGCCGAGCGACGCGCCCGTGTGGCCGCCCACGCGCGACATCGTCTCAAGGATGTACTGGCGCACCTCGTCGGCGACCGGCTGCAACTGTTCCGGGCGCAGACGGCGCAAGTCCGCGGGCGAGTCGATCTGATTTAGGAGTTTCATCGGGCGTTTATTCTACTGTAAAAGGCCCGGAGTCTGAAGTCTGAAGTCAAGGCAGATTTTCTTCGGCCGGCGCGGGGCGGCGCGCGTCTTAGAGTCCGGCAGACATTTTCGCTAAGGAGTTTTAAGACGATGAAGAGAGCACTCACGGCCGCGCTGCTGACGCTCGCGGCCTCTTTCGCGGCGGTCGCGCAGGAGGCGCCGTCGCAGCCGCAACCGCAGCAGTCGCCCGCGCAGGCGCGGGGCGAGCGAACCGGGACGAGACACAGGGGCTTGAGGCGCATGCGCGCGCGCATGAAGATGCGCCGCGACGGCCTGCGCGCGATGCGCAGTCTGAACCTGACGGAGCAGCAGGCGGCGCAGATGCGCTCGCTCCGACAGGCCGCGCGCCAGTCCACGCGGGCGCCGCGCGAAGAGCTGCGGCAGTTGCTCCGCGAGCGCCGCCGGTCCGGCGGCCGGCTCGACGAAGCGCAGCAGGCGCGGGCCAAACAACTCCGCGAAGAGCTGCGCGCCGCCCGCCTGCGCGCGCGCGAAGGCGTCCGCGCCTCGCTCACGCCCGAACAGCGCACGCAGCTCGAACAGCTCAAGGCCGAGCGCAAGGCCCGCCGCGAGCAGTTCCGCCAGCGGCGCGAAGAGTTCCGCCAGCGGCGCCAGCAGTAAAGAGCCGTGAACGGTAAACCGTGAACCGTGACAAGAAGAAGTCTTCTTGTCACGGTTCACGGTTTACGGCTCACGGCCTTTCAAACTTCGAGAACGAGTTTGCCGAACTGCGCGCGGTCTTGCATCAGCTCGTGGGCGCGGCGGGCTTCGGCGAGGGGGAGGGTGCGGTCGATGACGGCGCGTAGCTGCCCGCGCTCGACGAACTTCAACGCGTCGAGCAGCTCGGCCTTCGAGCCCATGAAGGAGCCGAGCAGGTTGAGGTGGCGGTAGAAGACCTGCCGCAGGTCTGTGCGCGCGTCGTAGCCGCTCGTCGCGCCACACGTCACCAACCGCCCGTCCCTCTTCAAAGACAGAACGGAGCCCGGCCACGTCTCGGCGCCCGTGTGCTCGAAGACCACGTCCACGCCCTGCCTGTCCGTCAGCCGCCTGACCTCCTTCGGCCAGTCCGCGCGCGTGTAGTCCACCACCTCGTCGGCGCCGAGCGCGCGCGCACGTTCGCGCTTCTCCTCGGAGCCGGCAGTGGCGATGACGCGCGCCCCCCTGAGCTTCGCGATCTGAATGCCTACCGAGCCGACGCCGCTCCCCGCCGCGTGGACGAGTACGTCCTCGCCCGGCTCGACGCGCGCGCGCGTGACGAGCATGTGCCACGCCGTGACCAGCACGAGCGGGAGGGCCGCCGCCTCCGCCCAGCTCAGGTTCTTCGGCTTCGGGACGACGTTCACGCCGGGCGCGGCGACCAACTCGGCGTACCCGCCGTCGCGGCGGTAGCCGAGCATGTCGTAAGCGGCGCACATGTTGTCGGCGCCGCCGAGGCATTCGCGGCAGTGGCCGCACGAAACCCCAGGCTGCAACAGAACCTCGTCGCCCGGCTTCACCCAATAGACGAGTTCGCCCGCCTCGCGCACGACGCCCGCCACGTCGTTGCCGAGAATGTGCGGCAGAGGAATCTCGATGCCCGGCAGTCCGCCGCGCGCCCAAACGTCCAGATGGTTCAGGGCGCAGGCGCGCACCTCTACCAACACTTCGTTCGCGCGAATCCGCGGCTCCGGGCGCTCCTCATAACGGAGGACTTCCGGCCCCCCGTGCTCGTGGAAGACGACGGCTTTCATGGTTTGAGATTTTACAGCAGACAGTAGACAGTAGTCAGTAG
>DASVQJ010000182.1:0-8769 GCA_036389235.1 Pyrinomonadaceae bacterium
CACACCTCGGGCGACGACCGCGGCGGGCTCTTCAGGTCCGTCGACGGCGGGCGGACGTGGAAGAAGCTCGAGGGCGGGCTGCCCAAGACCGTCGGCCGCATCGGCGTGGCGGTCGCCCGCTCGTCGCCCAACGTCGTCTACGCCATCACCGAGGCGAAGGAGGGCACGCTCTGGCGCTCGGACGACCGCGGCGAGACGTGGCGCAACGTCTCGAAGCAGACTTCCATCGTCTCGCGCGGCTTCTACTACACGCACGTCCGCGTCGACCCCACGAACGAGAACCGCGTCTATGCCGTCGCGTCGAGCCTCTTCGTCTCGGTCGACGGCGGGCGCACGTTCCGCAACATCACCGGGCGCACCCACGTCGACTTCCACGCGCTCTGGATAGACCCGCAGCAGCCGCGCCGCGTCTGGGCCGGCGAGGACGGCGGCGCCGGCGTCAGCCTCGACGGCGGCGACAGTTGGGAGGTGGTCAACAACGCGGCCTGGGGGCAGTTCTACCAGCTCCACGCCGACAACCGCCAGCCCTTCTACCACGTGATGGGCGGCCTCCAGGACAACGGCACCTGGACGGGGCCGAGCCGCACGCGCGAGCCAGTCGGCATCCAGAACGACGACTGGCGGATGATTAGTTTCGGCGACGGCTTCTACGTGCTCAATCACCCCGACGACCCCGACCTCTACCTCTCCGAGTCGCAGGGCGGCAACGTCGTCCGCACCGACATGCGCACGCGCGAGCAGCAGCTCGTCGTCCCCTACATGGGCGACGACGGCGGCCCGGCCGAGTCGGCCAAGTACCGCTTCAACTGGAACTCGCCGCTCGTCCCCGGCGCGCACGACAAGAACACCGTCTACCTCGGCGGCAACGTCATCTTCAAGTCCACGGACTTCGGCAGGACGTGGGCGGCCGTCAGCCCCGACCTCACCACCAACGACAAGGCGAAGCAGAAGTCCGCGGGCGGCCCCGTCGCCTTCGAGAACACCGGCGCCGAGTACCACACGACGGTCATCAGCATCGCCGAGTCGCCCCTGCGCGCCGGGGTCATCTGGGCCGGCACCGACGACGGCAACCTACAGGTGACGAACGACGGCGGGAAGAGCTGGCGCAACCTTACTCAGAACGTACCCGGGCTCGGGGCCAACTCCGCCGTCTCGCACGTCGAGCCCTCGCGCGTCGAGGCCGACCGCGTCTACGTCTCTTTCGACCGGCACCAGCTCGACGACCGCCGGCCTTACGTCTACAAGACCACGGACGGCGGCCGAACGTTTCAGAACATCACGGGGAACCTGCCCGCGGGCGCGCACGTCTGGGTCGTGCGCGAAGACCCGAAGAACCCGAGCCTGATTTACGCGGGCACCGAGCTGGGGCTCTACGCCTCCTACACGGGCGGCGGCAACTGGACGAGCCTCGCGCTGAAGAACCTCTCGAAGGTCGCCGTCCACGACATCCTCGTCCACCCGCGCGACAACGACCTCATCATCGCCACGCACGGCCGCAGCATCTACGTCCTCGACGACGCGACGCCCGTCCAGCAGATGACGCCGGAGGTGGCGCGCGCCGACGCACACCTCTTCGAGCCGCGCCCGGCGCTCCGCTACGCGACGCGCATGACCCGCTACGGGGTCGCCGACAAGGCGTTCGCCGGGCAGAACCCGCCCTACGGCGCGCTGCTCAGTTACTACCTGAAGGCGAAGCCGGACGAGAAGACGAAGGTCAAGATTCAGATACTCGACGCCGCGGGCAAGACGGTCTCGGAGATCGAGAACGTGGCGAAGGAGCAGGGGCTCAACCGCGTCAACTGGAACCTGCGCTACGGCGGGCCGCAGGTGCGCCGGCCGCCCACCGACGAGGAGACGCAGTTCACGGGAGGCCCGCGCGGGCCGCAGGTCTTGCCGGGCACCTACACCGCCCGGCTCCTGGTCGGCGACAAGACGTACGAGCGGAAGGTCGAAGTCCGCCTCGACCCGACGGTGAGCGTCCCCGCGTCCGACCTGAAAGAGACGCTCGACATGATGCTGCGCCTGCGCGACATGCAGACGGCGACGAACAACGCGCTGCGCACGCTCGACAGCATCAAGGCGCAGATCGAGTTCGTCGAGCGGACGGTGAGGGACAGGCTCGGCGCCGCGGAGGTGCCGAAGGAGTTGAACGACCGGCTCGCGGCGCAGAAGAAGCGCGTCGAGGAGTTGCAGAACAGGCTCGCGCAGCCGGAGGGCGGCCTGGGCTTCGAGGGCCGCGCGCAGCTGGTTGACCGCATCGGCGGCCTCTTCTTCACGCTCGACTCGGCGAACGCCGCGCCGACGCCGGCCGCGCGCGAACTCTACGCCGACCTGCAGAAGGAGTACGCCGAGAAGGTGGGCGAGGTCAACACGTTCCTCTCGGACGCCGTGCCGCAGCTCAACGAAGCGCTCCGCCGCGCCGGCGCGCCCACGCTCATGACCGGCAAGCCCATCGAGCTGCCGAAGCCTTGAAGGGCGGGCGTTCCGCACTCTTGAGACCGGAGTAAAGGGCGGCGAACCACAGAGGCACAGAGGGCTCAGAGGAAGCACAGAGGCTTGTCTTAACTCTGTGCCCCCTCCGTGCCCTCTGTGCCTCTGTGGTTATCCGCCCTTCGGCCGTTTCCAACCGGCGCTGAAAAAAACGCCCGCAACCTCCGCCCGACACCTGCCGGATTCTTCCTGCGCGTGAAGGCGCGCGGCGGGGCGGGATTGCTGCGTTAGCCGGCGCGCGCGGGCCGGGAGCCCGCGGCACCCCCCTTGCAGAGGCGAAGGCATACCGCCCCGGGGCTCCGAGTCCCCGGGCACGAGCCACACCGTTAAGTCACACAGGAGAAGGGTAAGAATAATGTTGAAGAAGCTCTGTTCCGTCGTTCTCTCGGCGCTGCTCTTGCAGGCCGCGGCCGTCCCCGTCCTCGCCGCGACGAGTGCCGAGAAGGAGGCCAGGCGCGCCGAGAAGGTGCGCACGCAGCTCGTCAAGCTCGGCACGGGCGCCGACGCGCGCGTCAAGCTCATCCTGCGCGACAAGACGAAGCTCGAAGGCTTCGTCAGCGAGGCCGGCGCCGACACGTTCGCCGTCACCGACGGCGCCGGCAAGACGACCACGGTCGGGTACGGGCAGGTGAGCAAGGCGCAGGGGCACAACCTCTCGACCGGCGCCAAGGTCGCCATCGGCATCGGCATCGGGGCCGGCATCACGCTGCTCATCCTCTTTCTCTACCTCGCCAGCGTGGACTAGGCGCGCGCCGCGCGGCGCCGCGATTGCCCGGAGGGGCCGCACGACCTTCGCGGGAGGGAGACCCCCCGCAGGAGAAGAAAAATGTTGAAGAAAATCTGTTCCGTGGCGCTGGCCGCTCTGCTCCTACAGGCGGCCGCCGCGCCCGCCCTTGCCAAGTCGGCCGCTGAGAAGGAATCAAAACGCGTCGAGACGGTTCGCGCGAAGCTGGCCAAGCTCGGCGTGGGCGAGGACGCGCGCGTCAAGCTGGAGCTGCGCGACAAGGTGAGGCTCGAAGGCTACGTCAGCGAGGCCGGCCCGGAGAGCTTCGTCGTCGTGAACAAGGCGGGGGCCGCGACGACCGTCGCCTACCCGCAGGTGGTCAAGGCCAAAGGCAACAACCTCTCGACCGGCGCCAAGATCGCCATCGGCATCGGCATCGGCGCGGGCGTCACGCTCCTCATCATCTTACTCATCGCCGCCTCGGACGACTGAGCGCGCCGCCCGGTCGAAAGTCAGAGGGCCGGGGGCCGAAGTTCAACTTCGGCCCCCGGCCCTCTGACTTTCGCGGGCGGCGGAGCGCCCGGGCCTAAGCCTCGACCACCGCCTCCTGCGTCTCTGCGTCGAGGAGCGAGGCCGAGGTGACCTTGTCGCCGCCGTCGGTCTTGATGAGGCGCACGCCCTGCGCGCCGCGGCCGGTCTTGCGTATCTCGTTGGCCTCGATGCGGATGAGCTTGCCCTGCTTGGTGATGATCATTAACTCGGACTCCTCGTCCACGGGGAAGACGGCGACGACCTTCCCCGTCTTGTCGGTCGTCTTCATGTTGATGACGCCCTTGCCGCCGCGCGACTGGAGCCGGTAGGTCGTGATCGGCGTCTGCTTGCCGAAGCCGCACTCGGAGACCGAGAGCATCTTCTCGTCGTCGTCGGCCGAGACGGCCGCGACCGAGACGACGTAGTCGCCCTTGCGCAGGTCGATGCCGCGCACGCCGCGGGCGGTGCGCCCCATCGGGCGCACGTCCGACTCGTCGAAGCGGATGGCGAGGCCGTCGTGCGTGGCGATGAAGATGCGCTTCGTGCCGTCGGTCAGCACCACGTCGAGCAGCTCGTCGCCCTCGTCCACGTTGACGGCGTTGATGCCGTTCGAGCGGATGTTGCGGAACTCGGACAGCTCCGTCTTCTTGATGACGCCCGCGCGCGTCACCATCACGACGTACTTGCCCTCGGCGAACTCGCGGACGGGGATGACCCCGGCGAGCTTCCGCACCGAAGGGATGTTGATGAGGTTGACGAAAGCCTTGCCGCGCGCCGAGGGGAGCGCGTCGGGTATCTCGTGCACCTTCAGCTTGAAGACCTGGCCGTCGTCGGTGAACATCATCAGGTACGAGTGGGTCGAGGCGATGAAGAGGTGCTCGACCCAGTCCTCGTTCTTGCCCGTGCCCGCGCCGCTCCGGCCCTTGCCGCCGCGCCCCTGCCTTTGGTAAGTCGAGACGGCGGTGCGCTTGACGTAGCCGTTCTTCGTGACCGTGATGGCCACGTCCTCGTCGGCGATCATGTCCTCGATGGAGAGCTCGACGCCCTCGTCGATGATCTGCGTGCGGCGCGCGTCGCCGAAGTTCTTCCTGACGTCCTCCAGCTCGCTGACGATGACGCGGCGCAAGGAAGCGTCGTTGGCGAGGATGTCCTCCAGCTCGGCGATGAGGCGGATGATCCCCTCGTACTCGTCGATGATCTTCTGCCGTTCGAGCGCGGAGAGGCGGCGGAGTTGCAGGTCGAGGATGGCCTGCGCCTGCGCCTCGGAGAATTCGAGCCGCCGCATGACCTTCTTCAGCTTCTCGACGAAGCCGGCGACGGTCACGTCCGCCGGCGTGCCCTTCCACTGCTTGACCTCGGTCATCGAGGCGGTGCTGTTCGTCAGCCACTGCCGCGCCTCGTCCACCGAGCGCGCGTTGCGGATGAGCGGGATGATGTAGTCGAGCGCGTCAATCGCCTTGTTCAGGCCTTCGAGGATGTGGGCGCGGGCGCGCGCCTTGCGCAGCTCGTACTCGGTGCGGCGGCGCACCACCTCGCGGCGGAACTCGATGAAGTATTCGAGCATCTGCCTCAGGGTCAGGACGCGCGGCTGCCCCTGCACGATGGCGAGGTTGATGACGCCGAACGTGGACTGCATCGGCGTCAGCTTGTAGAGCTTGTTGAGGACGATCTGCGGGACGGCGTCGCGCTTGAGCTCGACGACGACGCGCATGCCGTCGCGCGACGACTCGTCGCGGAGGTCGGCGATGCCGTCGATCTTCTTCTCGTTGACGAGCTCGGCGATGCGCTCGATGAGGCGCGCCTTGTTCACCTGGTAGGGAATCTCGGTGATGATGACGGCGTCGCGCTCGGTCGTCCCGCGCCCGATGCGGTCGATGCCGGCGCGCGCGCGCATCTGGATGATGCCGCGCCCCGTCGTGTAAGCCTGCCGGATGCCCTCGCGGCCGTAGATGAAGCCGCCGGTGGGGAAGTCGGGGCCGGGGACGAGCGAGAGCAGCTCCGACTCCTTCATGTTCGGCTTCTTGATGAGCGCGATGGTCGCGTCAACGACCTCCGAGAGGTTGTGCGGCGGGATCTTCGTCGCCATGCCGACGGCGATGCCTTCGGAGCCGTTGAGCAAAAGGTTCGGCACGCGCGAGGGCATGACCGAGGGCTCGCTCAGGGACTCGTCGTAGTTGGGGTTGAAGGTGACCGTCTCCTTCTCGATGTCGGCGAGAATCTCGCCGGCGATCTTCGACATGCGCGCCTCTGTGTAGCGCATCGCGGCGGCCGAGTCGCCGTCCACCGAGCCGAAGTTGCCCTGCCCGTCCACCAGCGGGTAGCGCATCGAGAAGTCCTGCGCCAGGCGGACGATGGTGTCGTAGACGGCCGAGTCGCCGTGCGGGTGGTACTTACCGATCACGTCGCCGACGATGCGCGCCGACTTCTTGTAAGGCTTGTTGTGCTGGTTGCCGAGCTCGTGCATCGCCCAGAGCACGCGCCGGTGGACGGGCTTGAACCCGTCGCGCACATCCGGCAGCGCGCGCCCGATGATGACCGACATGGCGTAGTCGAGATACGAGCGGCGCATCTCGTCTTCGATGTTGACGTAGTTACGTTCAAAAGTTTCCATCTAATAAACCTTTCCGGTACAATCTGCCGCGCGCCCGTCCGACGCGCCTTTCTGCTTCTAAAGTGATGACAGAACCCGCGCCCTGCCGCGGGGGCAAAAGTCACCCCGCGGGGTCTATTTCCAGACTGTCAGGGCGGCACTTTCCGGTGCGGATAAGGCGTTCAGAAAGTACGACGTATTGTAGCCCGAAAGGGGCGTTTTGGCAACCCGCCTGGGGGGCTGAAACCCTGTAAAATCAACGCTTTTACCCGCCCGGAGGGCGACGGCGCGGGTCGCCGCCGGCCGCCCCTTTCCGGGCTCCGCCACGCCCCGAAAAACGGCCCCAAAAAGTGTCCGACCCCGACTACAAATCGAAGCGCGTGCGCGAGCGCATCAAGCTGGCGCTCCCCGTCCGCGTGCACTGCCGCGAGACGGCCCAGCACGAGTGGACGGAGATGTCGCGCCTCGTGGACGTGACGCCGTTCGGCGCGAGCTTTTCGCTCACGCGCCCGACCGAGCGCGGGCGGCTCCTGCACCTGACGCTGCCGATGCCGCGCCAGCTCCGCTGCTTCGACCACATCGAGGATCAGTACAGGGTCTGGGCCTTGATCTGCCGCGTCTCGGTGCGGCCGGATTTCGCGGGCGAGGCGCGCTACGAGGTCGGCGTGGCGTTCACGGGCAAGCACCCGCCGGCCAGCTACGTGAGAGACCCTTCGACGCTCTACGAGGCCGAGTCCATCTCGTCGGAGGACAACCTGTGGCGTCTGAAGGAGGTCGAGCGGAAGACGGCCCCGCAGCGCTCCGAGCTGACGCGGCTCCAGATGGCCCTGAACGTGCGGCTGGAGGTCTTCGACTCCGAAGGGCACGTGACGGCCGCCGAGCAGACGGTGACGGAGAACATCAGCCGCCGCGGCGCGGCCGTCTGGACGACGCTCAAAGTCGAGCGCGGGCGCTTCGTGCGCCTGACCAGCACGGAGACGGGGCTCGCCGTCGTCGCCGCCGTCCGCGCGGCGCGGACAGGCCCGGACGGCATCCCGCGCCTCCACCTCGAATTCATCGACCAGCAGTGGCCGCTGGAAGGGATTGAGTAAAGGGTCTTGGGTTTTGGGTGCCGGTTAAAACCAAAACCCGGCACCCAAAACCCAAGACCTTTGGGGAGGGAGAGGTGAGGGCCAAAGTTACATTTCCGCGTGAACTGCTGCTGTTGGAGGTCGAGCGCTGGTGCGGCGACCACGCGTGCAACGCGCGGACGCGCCTGTCTTTGACGAAGGCCGAGGCGCGCGCCTACAGGGGCTTCGAGTGCTCGCGGTGCGAGCGCTGGAACAAGGACGCGCTCACGGAGCGGGACGTCCCCGAGTGGTGGGAGGAGTTGCAGGCCGCCTCGCCCGAAGGCTTGAGGCCGCAGCCCGGCGCCCTGAAGGGAGACGGCCCGGGCGAGGTGGTCGCGCGGCTGAGCGGCGCTCGGAAGGAGTTGGGCGCGTCGGAGGAACTCGCGGGCGAAGAGGGGAAGGGCGGGGACTCGTTTTGAGCAGGGCGGCGGACACGGGCGGGGACGAGGGGCGGCGGCGCGGCGCCGGGACGCAGGAGCCGCGACAAGCCCCGCAGTGGGTCCTCGACGCGCTGCTGCGGCCGGCCATCCGCGTCCTGTCTCGCGCGCTGTGGCGCATCACCCTCCGCGGGCTGGAGCACGTCCCCGCGGAGGGCGGCCTCATCATCGCCGCCAACCACCAGACCTACGTCGACCCCTTATGGGTCGGCTCGCATGTCGACCGCCCCGTCCGCTACCTCGCGTGGAACGAGGCGTTCAAGTGGCCGCTGATGGGGAAGGCCCTGGAGCTTCTGGGCGCGTGGCCCGTCGTCCTCGACCGCGGCAACCCGACCACGCACCGCCGCTCGCTCCAATGGCTGCGCGCGGGCGGCGCCATCATGATCTTCCCCGAGGGTCAGCGCGCCTACGCCGACGGCGAGTTCTCGCGCTTCAAGGCCGGCGCCGTCCGCCTCGCGCTCGAAGCCGGAGTGCCCATCCTCCCCGTCACCATCCGCGGCGGCCAGCGCGTCTGGCCCCGCGGGCAGCGCCTCCCCCGCACCGGCCGCGTGGAGGTCATCTTCCACCCCGCGCGCCTCCCCACCCCCCTCCCCGGCGAAGACACGCGCCGCTGCGCCCAACGCGAGACCGAAGCCCTCGCCGCCGTCATCAAGTCGGCGCTCTGAAAGGCAGTAGACAGTAGACAGTAGAAGGAAAGGCGGCGCATCCGATTTACGAACGGAACGCGCCGCCTCTGCTTTTCTACTGATACCGACATGCGAAACAAAATAAGGAGGTGAGGGCCGGGGGCGCGGGCATCCTGCCCGCCATGAGCGCCGCAGGCGCGAAGGCCGTGTGACTATCCACTCCGACGTCGAGAGATACAGGGCGACGGCCGAGCGTGCCCGG
>DASVQJ010000183.1:0-87004 GCA_036389235.1 Pyrinomonadaceae bacterium
CTACGGGCCGACGGAGTGTACGACCTTCGCCGCCTGGCACCTGGTCGGGGAGGTGCCGGAGGGCGCGGCCACCGTCCCCATCGGGCGGCCGCTCTCGAACACGGAGCTCTACGTCCTCGACGGCGGGCTCCGGCCCGTGCCGGTGTGCGTGGCCGGCGAGCTCTACATCGGCGGGCCGGGCCTGGCGCGCGGCTACCTGAACCGGCCGGGGCTCACGGCCGAGAAGTTCATCCCGCACCCGTTCTCTGCGGAGCCGGGCGCGAGGCTCTACCGGACGGGCGACGTGGTGCGCTACCTGCCGGGGGGCGAGGTCGAGTTCATCGGGCGCACCGACCACCAGGTGAAGATTCGGGGCCACCGCATCGAACTCGGCGAGGTCGAGGCCGCGCTGCGCGAGCACGCGTCGGTGCGCGAGGCCGTAGTCGCGTTGCGCGAAATGGCCGGCGGCGAACGGCGCCTCGTCGCTTACGTCGTGGGGGGGCCGTGGGCGGAGGCCGGCGGCGGCGAGCTGCGCGCCCACCTGAGGGGGAAACTGCCGGAGTACATGCTGCCCTCCGCGTTCGTGATGCTCGAAGAGTTGCCGCTGCTGCCGAGCGGGAAGGTTGACCGGCGGCGGCTGCCAGACCCGGAGCTGACGCGCGAGCAGACGGGCGAGCCCTACGTCGCCCCGCGGACGGCGCTCGAAGAGGCGGTCGCCGGCATCTGGTCGGAGGTGCTCGGGCTTGAGCGCGTGGGCGTGCACGACGACTTCTTCGAACTCGGCGGCCACTCGCTCTTGGCGACGCAGGTCGTCGTGCGCGTGCGCGACAGGTTCGCCGTCCCGCTCGCGCTGCGCTGCCTCTTCGAGGCGCCGACGGTCGCGGGCCTCTCGGCGGCCGTCGTGCAGAGTCAGTCGGAGGCACCGGGCGACGCCGGGAGCGAGCAGTTGCTCTCGCCCGAACCGCTCACGCGCCGGCCGAAGCAGAAGGCGGAGGACGCGACGTCATACGCGCCGCCCATCCGGCGCCGCGACGCGTCCGACGCGCGCCCGCCGCTCTCGTTCGCGCAGCAACGTCTGTGGTTCGTCGAACAGTTGGAGCCGTGCAACGTCGCCTACAACATCCCGCTCGGGCTGCGGCTGAGCGGGCGTCTGAACCTCGCGCTGCTCGAACGGTGTCTGAGCGAAATCCAACGCCGCCATGAAATCCTGCGGACGACCTTCGCGGACGTACACGGGCAGCCCGTGCAGGTCATCGCGCCGCCGCGGGATGTGAGCCTGCCCGTCATCGACCTCAGCGGCCTGGACGAGGCGGGGCAGGCCGCTGAGGTGGCGCGGCACCGGCGGCGCGAGGCGGAGACCTGTTTCGATCTGGCCGCAGGCCCTCTGTGGCGCGCGAAGCTGCTGCGGCTCGGCGCGGAGGCTCACGTCGCGCTCTTCACCATGCACCACGCAATCTCGGACGGCTGGTCGATGGGGGTGCTCGTGCGGGAGATGGCAACGCTCTACGAGGCTTTCTCGCACGGCCTCCCCTCCCCCCTCGCGGAGCTTCAGGTGCAGTACGCCGACTACGCCGTCTGGCAGCGCGCGTGGCTGCAAGGCGAAGTGCTGGCAGAACAGCTCGCTTACTGGCGCCGGCAACTGTCGGGGGTGCCCGAGCTGCTTGAGCTGCCGGCCGACAGGCCGCGCACGCACGAACGCACGACCGAGGGCGCGATGCACGCCTTCCTCGTCCCGCGCGAGGTGTGCGCGAAACTCAACGAGCTGGCGCGGGGCGCGGGCGCGACGCTCTTCATGGTTCTGCTGGCCGCCTTCGCCGCCCTGCTCTCCCGCTACAGCGGGCAGAAAGATGTCCCCGTCGGGACGGTCGTCGCCGGGCGGCAGCGCGTAGAGCTTGAGCCGCTCATCGGCTTCTTCGTCAACACGCTGGTGCTCCGCACAGACCTCGGCGGCCGGCCGAGTTTCCGCGAGCTGCTCCGGCGCGTGCGCGAGACGACGCTCGGGGCCTACGCACACCAGGACGTGCCCTTCGAGAAGCTGGTCGAGGAGCTGCACCCCGAACGGGGTCTGAGCCACACGCCCCTGTTCCAGGCGGCGCTCGTCTTTCAGAACGTGCCGCGCCGCGCGCTCGACCTTGAGGGGCTGAGGCTTGAGGGGCTGGACGCGGAGGCGGGGGCGACGAAGTTCGACCTCACGCTCGTCGCGGGCGAGTCGGCCGAAAGCGTCGCGGCGACGTTCGTCTACAGCACGGACATCTTCGAGGCCAAGACCGTCGAGTCGATGGCCGAACGCCTGCTGAACCTTCTGCGCGGCGCGGCCGACGAGCCGGACGCCGAGGTCGGCGCCCTCGCCCGGACGCCGAAGGACGAGAGCCGCCGTTTAGTCTGCGCCTTCAACACAGAGCTGGAATGACCGCGCGACTCAAGCCCCCGACGAGGGCGGGTCGCTTCCCTCATCACAGCCTACACGCAGATTCACCCTCGCCGGGCGGGCGACGGTTAAGATGAAAAACCCGAGCTACATCACGGACATCAAGCGTGTGGCCGAACTCACCGCCGAAGAGCAGGGCGCGCTCGGCCCCGTCGGCGAGAGGTTCGTCTTCCGCAGCAACACCTACTACCACGGGCTCATCGACTGGGACGACCCCGACGACCCGATCCGCCGCATCATCATCCCGCTCGGCGGGGAGCTGGAAAACTGGGGACGGCTCGACGCCTCGGACGAGGAGGCGTACACGGTCGTCCCCGGCCTCGAACACAAGTACGGCGACACGGCGCTCCTGCTCGTCAACGACGTGTGCGGCGGCTACTGCCGCTTCTGTTTCCGCAAGCGCCTCTTCATGGACGACAACGACGAGGTGGCGCGCGACATCGGGCGCGGACTCGCATACATCCGCGAGCACACGGAAATCTCGAACGTCCTGCTGACGGGCGGCGACCCGCTCGTCATGTCCACGGAGCGGCTGGAGGGCATCCTCCGCCGGCTGTGGGAGATCGAGCACGTCAGGATCATCCGCATCGGGACGAAGATGCCCGCGTTCAACCCGGCGCGCATCCTGCGCGACCCGAAGCTGCCCGCGCTGTTTGAAAAGCTCCGCCACCCGGAGCGCAAGCTCTACGTGATGGCCCATTTCAACCACCCGCGCGAGCTGACCGGGCCGGCCGTCGAGGGGCTCGGCGTGCTGCTGCGCGCGGGCGCGATAGTCGTCAACCAGACGCCGCTCATCGCGGGCGTCAACGACGACGCGGACACCCTCGCCGCGCTCTTCGAGCGGCTGTCCCACACGGGCGTGCCGCCCTACTACGTCTTCCAGTGCCGCCCGACGCTCGGCAACAAGCCTTACTCCGTCCCCGTCGAAGAGGGGTTCGAAATCTTCACGAGGGCGCAGTCGCGCTGCTCCGGCCTCGCGGCGCGCGCGCGCTTCGTCATGTCGCACTCGACGGGAAAGATAGAGGTCGTGGGGAAGGCCGACGGGCGCGTCTTCATGAGGTATCACCGCAGCCCCGACCCCGCCGAGGGCGGGCGCCTGTTCGTCTTCAAATCCAACCCCGAGGCGCACTGGTTCGACGACTACGAAGAGGCGGCGGGCGTGGGCCGCGGCGCGGCGGGAGGCCGACGCGCGGCGGCGCGGGCGGCGTTGTAGAGGGCGCGGCCCGGCGCGGGTCATGACCCGGACGGGCGTTGTGCGGTGCGGGCGTTGAACGGCGCGATGAGGCAGCAGAGCATTCAGGAAATATTCAGCGGGGTGGCGGAGAGCCACGCGCGGCGCGTGGCCTTCGAGCGCGGCGGCCGTCTCGTCACCTACCGCGAGTTGGAGGACGAGTCGAACCGGCTCGCGAACTTCCTCATCTCTTCGGGCGCGGAGAAGGGCTCAATCGTCGCGATCATGGCGGCCGACCCCGCGCGCGTCCTGGCGTCGATCATCGCCGTCCTCAAGGCGGGCTGTGTCTTCGCGCCGTTCGACCCGCTGATGCCCGACAAAAGGCTCAAGGCGATGGCCGGGCAGATCACGCCGCGCTGGTTCGTCATCGAGGCCGAGCACTTCGGCAGGGTCTCGGAGATCACCGCCGGCACGGGGGGCGGCGTCCGGGTCGTCTGCGCGGACGGCGCGGAGCCGGGGGGCGGCACGCGCGGGCCTCTGACCGTCGTCGGGGGGCTCGCCCGGTACACGCGGACGGAGCGGCCCGCGGTCGAGTCGGAGCCCGACGACATGTGTTCCATCTTTTTCACCTCCGGCTCGACGGGCGTGCCGAAGGGGATCGCCGGGCGGCTCAAGGGCATCGCGCACTTCGCCCTGTGGGAGGCCGGCGCGCTCGGCGTCACGGCGGGGACGCGCGTCAGCCAGCTCACCTCGCCGTGCTTCGACGGTTTCCTCAAAGACGTGTTCGTGCCCCTGTGCGCGGGCGGCACGACCTGCGCGCCGGAGAGCCGGGAGGTCGCGCTCGACGCGCGCGCGCTGGCCGAGTGGATAGGCGCGAGCCGCATCAACGTCCTGCACTGCGTCCCCTCGCTCTTCCGCTCGCTCACGAACGTCGGGCTCGGCCCGGACGACTTCCCCGACCTGCGCCACGTCGTGCTCGCGGGCGAGCCGCTGCTGCCCGCCGACGTCGGGAGGTGGGCGGACGTGTTCGGCGAACGCATACGGCTGCTCAACCTCTACGGCCCGACGGAGACGACCGTGACGAAGCTCTTCCACTTCGTCCGCGCGTCCGACAGGGAGCGCCGCCGCGTGCCCATCGGGAAGGCGATGCCGGGCGCGGCGGCGCTGGTGGTTGACGAGCGCGGGGGCGTGTGCCCGCCCGGCGAGGTCGGCGAGATTCTCATCCGCACCCCGTACCGCGCGCTCGGCTACTACAACCGGCCGGAGCTGACCGCCGCGGCCTTCGTCCCCAACCCCTTCGGCGACGACCCGCGCGACGTCGTCTACCGCACGGGCGATTACGGGCGGCTGCTCGAAGACGGCGACCTGGAGTTCGTGGGGCGTGAAGACCAGCAGGTCAAAATCCGCGGCGTCAGGATCGAACTGGGGGAGGTCGAGAACCTTCTGCGCGCGCACGGGGGCGTCCGCGACGTGGCCGTCATCGACCGCGAAGACTCTGTGGGCAACAAGTACCTGTGCGCGTACGTCGTGCTCGCGGGCGGGGTCGAGCCGGACGCGCTCAAAGAGCACCTCGCGCTCTCGCTGCCCGCCTTCATGATGCCGTCGGCCTTCGTCAGGCTCGACGCGCTGCCGCGCACCCTCAACGGCAAGCTCGACCGCAAGGCGCTGCCCGCGCCGGGGACGGCCGCGGCGGGCGCGGGCGACGCTTACGTCCCGCCCCGGACTGCGTCGGAAGAGGTGGTCGCGGGCGTCTGGGCCGACGTGCTCGGCGTCGAGCGCGTCGGCGTCCACGACAACTTCTTCGACCTCGGCGGCCACTCGCTCCTGGCGACGCAGGTCATCTCACGCGTGCGCTCCGCACTGGGCGCGGAGGTCGCGCTGCGCCGCCTGTTCGAGGGGCCGACCGTGGTGGCCCTGGCGGCCGCCGCGGAGTCCGCCTTGCGCGACGGGGCCGCCGCGCCGCCGCGCCTCGAACGCGCGCCCCGCGCGGGCGACCTGCCGCTCTCGTTCGCGCAGCAGCGCCTCTGGTTCCTCGACCAGCTCGAACCGGGCAGCGCCTTCTACAACGTGCCCGCCGCGGTGCGGCTGCGCGGGCGGCTCGACGCCGACGCGTTCTGGCGTGCGCTCGACGAAGTCGTGCGCCGCCACGAGGCGCTGCGCACGCACTTTCGGGATGTGAACGGCCGGCCCGCGCAGGTCGTCTCGCCGCCGTGCCCGCTGCCGCGCGTCGTGAGCGACCTGAGCGCGCTGCCGGAGCAGGAGCGCGAGCGGGCCGCCGCCGACTCCGCGAGTGAGTGGGCGACGCTCCCCTTCGACTTGGCGCGCGGGCCTCTGCTGCGCGTACGGCTGCTGCGCCTCGGCGACGAAGAACACGTCGTCCTCTTCACGATGCATCACATCGTCGGCGACCTCTGGTCGATGGGGGTGCTCGTGCGGGAGATGGCCACGCTCTACGAGGCTTTCTCGCACGGCCTCCCTTCCCCGCTCGCGGAGTTGCCGGTGCAGTACGCCGACTACGCCGTCTGGCAGCGCGCGTGGCTGCAAGGCGAAGTGCTGGCAGAACAGCTCGCTTACTGGCGGCGTCAGTTGGCGGGGGCGCCCGCGCTGCTTGAGCTGCCGACCGACAGGCCGCGCGCCGAACAGACCTTCAAGGGGGCGCGGGTCGACCTGGCGCTGCCCCGTTCGCTCGGCGTCGAGTTGAAGGCCCTCGGCCGCCGCGAAGGCGTCACCCTCTTCATGACGCTCCTCGCGGCCTTCGGGGCGACGCTCCACAACCGCGCGCGCCAGACAGACATCCTCATCGGCACGCCCGTCGCCAACCGGCAGCGGACGGAGGTCGAAAACCTTATCGGCTTCTTCCTCAACACGCTCGTCCTGCGAATCAACTTCGCCGGCGACCCCTCGTTCCGCGAGCTGCTCCGGCGCGTGCGCGAGGTCGCGCTCGGGGCCTACGCGCACCAGGACGTGCCCTTCGAGAAGCTGGTCGAAGAGTTGCGGCCCGAACGCAGCCTGAGCCACAACCCGCTCTTCCAGGTCGCCTTCACGCTCGACCAGTTCCCGGCGCACGAGTCGAAGCTGGGCGACCTCACGTTGAGCCCCGTGGAGACGGACAAGGGGACGACGCAGTTCGATCTGGTGCTGCGCCTCGCCGACACGCCGGCCGGCGTGGCCGGGACGCTGCAATACATGACGGGGCTGTTCGAGGAGGGCACGGTGCGCCGCCTCGTGACCCACTTCGAGTCCGTGCTCCGGCTGGCCGTCGCGCGCCCGGACGTGAGGCTCGGCGAGGTCGCCGCCGAGCTGGCGGAGGCCGACCGCCGCGCGTGGGCGGAGATGGAAAGAGGCGCCGCCGCCGTCAGCCTGCAAAAGCTGCGCACGGCCAGGCGGTAGGCCGTCGGCGAAACGAAAGACCGGGGGCGGAGTCCGATGGTGCAAAAGGAAATGGTTGAAGGCTTTCGACTGTCGCCGCAGCAGGAACACCTCTGGCGTTTGCAACAGCTCGGCGGCGGGCTGCCCTACCGCGCGCAGTGCGTCGTCTCAATCGCGGGGCCGCTCGACGCCGACGCGCTGCGCGCCGCCGTGCGCGCCGTCGCCGACCGGCACGAGATACTCCGCACGACGTTCCGCACGGCGCACGGCGCCGCGCTCCCCGTGCAGGTCATCTCGGAGGCGGGCTCTTTCGCCATGCTCGATTACGACCTGAGCGCGCTCGACGACGGGCGGCGTGCCGAACGGCTCGCGGCGCTGCTGAGCGCCCGCGGACAGACGACCTTCGACCTCGCGCAAGGCCCGCTGCTCGACCTCTCGCTCGTCAAGCTCGCGCACGACAGCCACCTCCTCGTCGCAGATCTGCCCGCCGTGTGCGCCGACGCGGCGGGGCTCGACAACCTCGCGCGCGAGATCGCACGCGCCTACGGCGCCGCCCGGGGCGCGGGCGGGCACGGCGGCGAGCCGATGCAGTACGCGGACTTCGCCGCGTGGCAGCACGAGCTGCTCAACTCGGAGGAGACCAGGGAGGGCCGCGAGTTCTGGGCGCTCAAAGAGATTCCGGCGCTGGAGACTCTGCGGCTGCCCTTCGAGAGCCGGCCGAACGCGCCGGCCGCGTTCGACTGCCGCTCCGTCGTCTTCACCCTCACGGCCGCGCGCGTGGGCGCGCTCTTCGAGCGCGCGCGGCTGTACGGCTGCGAGCCCGAGACCTTCCTGCTCGCCTGCTGGCACGCGCTGCTGTGGCGGCTCACGAGGCTGCCGCTGCTCGTCGTCGGGACGGCCTTCGACGGCAGGAAGTACGAGGAGCTGCGCGACCCGCTCGGCCTCTTCGCCGTCCACCTGCCCGTGACCTCGCGCCCCGGCGACGCGCGCGCCTTCGCCGACCTGCTGAAGCGAATTCAGCAGGAGGCGGGCGACGCGGAGGCGTGGCAGGAGTACTACGGCCGACCGCACACGCGCGCGGCGGGCGGCGGGCAGGGCGAACCTGCCTTCTTCCCCTTCGCCTTCGAGTTCGCGGCGGCCCCCGCCGAAGCGGCCGCGGCGGGCGTCTCCTTCACCGTGACGCGGCGGCGTGCGCTGTTCGACCGCTTCAAGGTGAAGCTCTCCTGCGCGCGCGCCGGTGACGAAATCCTCGCCGAGTTGCAGTACGACGCCGGCCTCCTGTCAACGGCCGACGCCACACGCGTCGGCGTCTACTTCGAGACGTTACTCGCGGGCGCCCTCGAAGATTGTGCCAAGAGCCCCCGCGACATAGACATCCTCCCCGACTCCGAGCGGAGGCAACTGCTCGAAGAGTTCAACGACACGCGCGTCGGCGAGTTCTCGCACAGGTGTCTGCACGAACTGTTCGAGGAGCAGGCGAGCCGCACGCCGGACGCGCCCGCCGTCATCGACGGCGAAGAACGTCTCTCCTACCGAGAACTCGACGAGCGCGCCAACCGGCTGGCGCACCACCTGCGCGGGCTCGGCGTCGGGCCGGACCGGACCGTCGGCGTTTGCGTCGAGCGTTCGGCGGCGATGCCCTGGGCGCTGCTCGGCGTCCTGAAGGCGGGCGGCGCTTTCGTCCCGCTCGACCCCGAGCACCCGTTCGAACGCCTCGCCTTCATGCTCGAAGACTCGCAGGTCGGCGTCGTCGTGACGGAGGAACGCCTGCGCGGGCGGCTGCCCGACGGCGTGCGGACGGTCTGCCTCGACTCCGACCGGTGGCGCATATCCGAGGCGAGCGCCGACGCCCCGGCGTCCGGCGCGTCGGCCGACAACCTCGCCTACGTCATCTACACGTCGGGCTCGACCGGCAGGCCGAAGGGCGTGATGATCTCGCACCGCTCCATCAACAACCGGCTGCTCTGGATGCAGAGCGCGTTCCCGCTCGCCCCCGAAGACCGCGTGCTGCAAAAGACCGTCTACACCTTCGACGCCTCCGTGTGGGAGATGTTCGTCCCGCTCGTCGCCGGCGCGCAGCTCGTCATGGCGCGCCCCGGCGGCCAGAGGGACGCCGCGTACCTCGTCGAGGCGGTCGCCGCCGAAGGAATCACCGTGCTGCAACTCGTCCCCTCGATGCTGCAAGTGTTGATGGGGGAGCCGGGGCTCGCGGACTGCCGCCGCCTCAAGCGCATGTTCTGCGGCGGCGAAGTCCTGCCGCTCGACCTACAGGAGAGATTCTTCGAGCGTCTCGACGCGCGGCTGATTAACCTCTACGGCCCGACCGAGGCCGCCATCGACGCGACCCACTGGGTCTGCGACCCGGACGATGCCCGCCCGCACGTCCCCATCGGCCGCCCGCTCGCCAACGTGCAGGTCTACGTCCTGGACGAAGACATGAGGCCCGTCCCCGTGGGCGTCGCGGGCGAGTTGTACATCGGCGGGGTCGGCCTGGCGCGGGGCTACCGGCGGCGGCCGGGGTTGACCGCCGAGCGGTTCGTGCCGAACCCCTTCGCGGCTCACGCGGGCGAACGGCTCTACCGCACGGGCGACCTCGCGCGCCACCACCCGGACGGCGCTATCGAGTACGTCGGCCGCGTCGATTACCAGGTGAAGCTGCGCGGCTACCGCATCGAGCCGGGCGAGATCGAGGCGGCGCTGGCACGCCACCCGGCGGTGCGTGAGGCGGTCGTGATGCTGCGCGAGGACGAGCCGGGCGACCGGCGCCTCGTGGCGTACGTCGTCCCCGCCGCCGAAGGCGGGCCGCCGCACACGAACGGCGCGCACCCCTACCGGCTCCCGAACGGCCTCGAAGTCGCGCACCTCAACCGCCACGAAACCGACCTCATCTACAGGGAGATTTTCGAGGAGCAGACTTACCTCAGGCACGGCGTCACGCTCCGGGACGGCGCGTGCGTCTTCGACGTGGGCGCGAACATCGGCCTCTTCACGCTCTTCGTGCACGGCCAATGCGACGGCGCGCGGGTCTTCGCCTTCGAGCCGTCGCCCGCGGCCTTCGACAAGCTGCGCGCCAACTCGGCGCTCTACGGGTTGGACGCGGAGTTGTTCGAATGCGGGCTGTCGAACGGGACGAGGGACGCGACCTTCACCTTCTACCCGCGCATGACCTCGATGTCGGGCGTCTACGCCGACGCGGGCGCGGACGGGCGGCTGGCGCGCGCGGCGCTCGACAACGGGGGCGAGGCGCTGGCCGCGCGCGGCGACGAGCTGCTGGCGGGGAGGTTCGAGGCCGAGACTTTGACCTGCCGCCTGCGCACGCTCTCCGAGGTCGTGCGCGAGCGCGGCGTCGAGCGCATCGACCTGCTCAAGATCGACGCGGAGCGCAGCGAGCTGGACGTGCTGGAAGGCATCGCGGGCGGCGACTGGCCGAAGATTCAGCAGGTCGTGCTCGAAGTACACGACACGGAGGGGCGGCTCGCGCGCGTCACGTCGCTGCTCGGCCGTCAGGGCTTCGAGTTCGTCGTCGAGCAGGACGAGTGGCTGCGCGGCACGGAGCTTTACAACGTCTACGCGCTCCGCGCCGGGCTGCGCGCGGGGGCCGGCGGGCAGGGGCCGGCGGGGCACGCGCCCGGCGCGACGCCGCGCCTCTTTAAAGTCGACGCGTCGGCCGACTCGCTGCGCGCGTACCTCGCGGGGCGCGTGCCGGAATACATGATCCCGTCCGCCTTCGTCAACGTGGAGTGGATGCCGCAACTGCCCAACGGCAAGGTCGACCGCAAGGCCCTGCCCGCGCCCGAACAGGAGCGCGAGTCGCCGCAGACGCCTTACGTCGCGCCGCGGACGGTGGTCGAAGAGGTGGTCGCGGGCGTGTGGTCGGAGGTGCTGGGGGTCGAACGCGTCGGCGTCCGGGACAGCTTCTTCGACCTCGGCGGCCACTCGCTTCTGGCGACGCAGGTCGTGTCGCGCGTGCGCGCGGCGCTCGGGGTCGAGATGACGCTGCGGCGGCTCTTCGAGAGCCCGACGATAGAAGGGCTCGCCGCGTGGGTCGAGGACGCGCTACAGGGAGAGTCGGGGGGCGCGGCGCCGCCGGTCGAGCCGGCGGCGAGGGGCGGCGAGCTGCCGCTCTCGTACGCGCAGGAGCGGCTGTGGTTCCTGTCACAGCTTGAGCCGGAGAGCACCGCCTACCACATCTTCAACGGCACACGTCTGCGCGGGCGGCTCGACGCGGGCGCGCTCGGGCGCGCGCTCGAAGAGGTGGTGCGCCGCCACGAAATTCTGCGCACGAGCTTCGCCGCCGTCGAAGGCCGCCCCGTCCAAATCATCTCGCCTTCGGTCTCAGTCCCGCTCCCGTTCACCGACCTGAGCGCGCTGACGGGGCGCGAGCGCGAGGCCGAGGTCGAACGGCTGACGAACGTGGCGGCGCGCAGCCCCTTCGACCTGGCGCGCGGGCCGCTCGTGCGCGCCGGCCTGCTGCGGCTCGGCGACGAAGAACACGTGCTGCTCTTCACGATGCACCACATCATCTCGGACGGCTGGTCGAGCACGGTGCTCGTGCGGGAACTGGCAACGCTCTACGAGGCTTTCTCGCGGGGCCTCCCCTCCCCGCTCCCGGAGCTGACCATTCAGTACGCCGACTACGCCGTCTGGCAGCGCGCGTGGCTGCAAGGCGAAGTGCTCGACACGCAGCTCGACTACTGGCGGCGTCAGTTGGCGGGGGCGCCCGAGCTGCTTGAGCTGCCGACCGACAGGCCGCGCCCCGCCGTGCAGACTTACAACGGCGCGGCCGAAACGTTCGCGCTCTCGCGGGAGTTGTCCGACGCGCTCCGCCGCCTGAGCCGGCGCGAGAGCACGACGCTCTACATGACCCTGCTGGCCGCCTTCGACGTCCTCCTGTCGCGCTACAGCGGCCAGACGGACGTGGTCGTGGGCGGCGACATCGCGGGCCGCACGCGCGTCGAGACGGAGGGGCTGATCGGGTTCTTCGTCAACATGCTGGTGCTGCGCACAGACCTCTCCGGCGACCCCTCGTTCCGCGAGCTGCTCGCGCGCGTGCGCGAGACGACGCTCGGGGCCTACGCGCACCAGGACCTGCCCTTCGAGAAGCTGGTCGAGGAGTTGCAGGTGCCGCGCGAGTTGAGTCGCAACCCGCTCTACCAGGTGGTCTTCACCTTTCAAAACGCCTCGCGCGCACGGCTCGACACGCCCGGCCTCAGACTCGAACCGGTGTCCGCCGAGGGCAGGCCCGCGAAGTTCGATCTGACCCTGGCGATGAGGGAGACGGAGGAAGAGCTGCTCGGCGTCTTCGAGTACAACACAGACCTCTTCGACGAGACGACCGTCTCGCGCATGGCCGGGCACTTCGAAAGGCTGCTGGCGGGAATCGCCGCAGACCCGACGCGAAAGGTGTCGGCGATTCCCATGCTGCGCGAAGGCGAGCGCCGCCGGCTTCTCTCCGAATGGGCCGGGGTGGGAGGCGCGGCGCCCACGCCGGAGCGCGCGCACGAGATGTTCGAGGCCCGGGCCGCGGCGCGGCCCGACGAGCTGGCCGTCGTGTGCGGGGCGACGGCGCTGACCTACGGCGAGTTGAACCGGAGGGCCGACCGACTCGCGGGCTACCTGAAGTCGCTCGGCGTGGGGCCGGACGTTCGCGTCGCGCTCTGCGTCGGGCGGTCGGCGGAGATGGTCGTCGCCGTGCTCGGCGTTCTCAAGGCGGGCGGCGCTTACGTCCCGCTCGACCCGGGCGACCCGCTCGAACGCCTCTCGCACATCATCGAAGACACAAACGCGCCCGTGCTGCTGACCGAGTCGCGCCTCGCCGAAAAGCTCCCGGCGCATTGGGGCCACACGCTGTGTCTCGACACCGAATGGGACGCGGTCGCGGCGCAGCCCTCCGCGGCCGACGCCCCGGCGCCTGGCGCGTCGGCCGACAACCTCGCCTACGTCATCTACACCTCGGGCTCGACGGGCAGGCCGAAGGGCGTGATGGTCACGCACCGCGGGCTGTCGAACTACCTGTGTTGGAGCGCAGAGGCGTACCGGGCGGCGGAGGGGCGCGGCGCTCCCGTGCACTCGCCGCTGAGCTTCGACCTGACGGTGACGAGCCTGCTGACGCCGCTCTGCGCCGGGCGCGGCGTGACACTGGTGCCGGACGCGGACGAGGCGGGCGGCGCGGCCTTCGCCGAGTCGCTGCGCGGCGAAGGCGGCTTCAGCCTGGTGAAGATTACGCCCGCGCACCTGTCGCTGCTCGCGCAGGCCATGCCCGCGGAACGCGCCGCAAGTTGGACGAAGGCTCTGGTCGTCGGCGGCGAGGCGCTGACCGGCGAGGCTTTAACCTTCTGGCGGACGCACGCGCCCGGGACCAGAGTCTTCAACGAGTACGGCCCGACGGAGACGGTCGTCGGCTGTTGCGTCTACGAAGTCCCCGCCGGCGAGGGCCTGGTCGGCGGCGTGCCCATCGGGCGGCCCATCTCCAACACGCGGCTCTACGTGCTCGACGCACGCCTTGAGCCCGCGCCCGTCGGCGTGGCGGGCGAACTCTACGTCGGCGGGGCGGGCCTTGCGAGGGGATACCTGAACCGGGCCGGGCTGACGGCCGAGCGGTTCGTCCCCGACCCGTTCGGCGCCGAGCCCGGCGCGCGGCTCTACCGCACGGGCGACCTCGCGCGCTACCGCCCCGACGGCAACCTCGAATTCCTCGGGCGGCGCGACCAGCAGGTGAAGCTGCGCGGCCACCGCATCGAGCTGGGCGAGGTCGAGAGCGTGCTCTCGCAGCACAGGGCCGTGCGCGAGGCGGTCGCGGCGGTGCGCGAAGACGCGCCGGGCGACCGCCGGCTGGTGGCCTACGTCGTCGCGCGCGAAGGGCAGGTCTGCGGCGCGTCCGACCTGCGCTCTTACCTGCGGGAGAGGCTGCCCGAATACATGACGCCGTCGTCGTTCGTGACGCTCGACGCGATGCCGCTCACGTCGAACGGCAAGGTCGACCGCCGCGCGCTGCCCGCGCCCGACGGCGGGCGCCCGGAGTGGGAGGGCGAGTACGTCGCGCCGCGCACGCCGCTCGAAGAGGCGCTGGCGGGCGTCTGGATGTCGCTGCTGTCGGTCGAGCGCGTGGGCGTGCACGACAACTTCTTCGAGCTCGGCGGCCACTCGCTCCTGGCGACGCAACTGCTCGTGCGGCTGCTGGCCCTCTTCAAGACCGAGCTGCCGCTCACCGCCGTCTTCCAGGCGCCCACCGTCGCGCAGTTTGCCGAAGTGGTAAAGGCGCACGAGGAGACGCCGGGGCAGGCGGACAGGATCGCCGCCGCGATAGCGAGGGTGAAGAAGATGTCGGCCGGCGAGAAGAAGGCCCTGTTGGAAGAGCGCGGCGCGGCGTCGCGGTAGAGGTCACGATGGTCGAACGGGGGTCGAACGTCAGTCTATTGGCAGTCCGTTAAGGGAGACGCTGATGAGTAATCAAGGCCGTCATGACGCAGACTGGTTTTCGGCCGAAGACCGGGAACTGCTCTCAATCCTGCTCGAAGACGAAGGGGTCGAGTCCCGGGCGAATCCGACCCCCCTGCGGCGGGCGGGGCGCGACAGGGCGCCCCTCTCCTACGCGCAGCAGCGCCTGTGGTTTCTAGACCAGTGGCAGAAGGGTCTGCCCGTCTACAACGTCACGTCGGCGGTCAGACTTCGCGGTCGCCTCGACGTCGAGGCGCTTGAGCGAACTCTGCGCGAGGTCGTGCGCAGGCACGAGTCGCTGCGCACGACCTTCGACCTGGACGAAGGGGGGCGGCCCGTCCAGGTCGTCAACGAGGGGCTGTCGGTGACCCTGACGCTGGTGGATTTGACGGGCCTGCCCGGGGGCGAGCGCGAACAGGAGGCGCGGCGTCAGGCCACCCTTGAGGCCCGGCGTCCCTTCGACCTGGCGCGCGGGCCGCTCCTGCGGCCCACCCTCTGGCGCCTGGGTGAAGAGGAACACATCGCGCTGCTCGTGGTTCACCACATCATCAGCGACGCGTGGTCGATGGGCGTGCTGCTCGCCGAGGTGAGCGCCCTTTACGAAGCGCTCTCCGCGGGCGAGGCGTCGCCGCTGCCGGAACTGCCTCTACAGTACGCGGACTACGCCGTGTGGCAGAGGGAGTCTTTGAGCGACGACGTCTTGCGGCAAAGGCTGGCCTACTGGCGCGAGCGGCTGGCGGGCGTGCCGAAAGTTTTGGAGTTGCCGGCCGACCGGCCGCGCCCGCCCGTGCAAAATTTCCGCGGCGCGAAACTCGGGCGCGGGCTGCCGCCGGCGCTGCACGAAGAGCTGTCGGCCCTGAGTCGCCGCGAAGGCGCGACGCTCTACATGACGCTGCTGGCCGCCTTCCTGACCCTGCTGGCGCGCTACACGGGACAGGGCGACCTCGCCGTGGGCTCGCCGACGGCGGGGCGCAGCCGTCTGGAACTCGAAGGGCTCATCGGGTTCTTCGTCAACACGCTGGTGCTGCGCGCCGACGCGTCGGACGACCCGAGTTTTCTGGAACTGCTCGGGAGGGTGAAGGCGGCGGCCATCGAGGCCCACGATTACGAAGTGCCGTTCGAAAAGCTGGTCGAAGAGCTGCGGCCGGAGCGCAGCCTCAGCCACCAGCCGCTCATCCAGGTGATGTTCGCCTTGCAGAACACGGCCGCGCCGAGTCTGGAGCTGCCGGGGTTGAGCGTGAGCAGCTACGCGGTCGAGACCGCGTCGTCGAGGTTCGACCTGACGCTCTCGATGGTCGAGACGCCGGGGGCGCTCTCGGCCACCGTCGAGTACAGCGCCGACCTGTTCGACGCCGCGACCGCGGGGCGGATGCTGGAGAGCTTTGAGACCCTGCTACGCGGCGTCGTCGCCGACCCGCGGCGGCGAATCTCACGCCTCCCCCTGTTGCCGGGCGAAGAGAGACGCCGGCTGCTGTCGGAGTGGAACGCCACGAGGCCGGAGGAAGTTAGAGGCGTGTGCCTCCACGAGTTGTTCGAGGAGCAGGTCGGGCGCACGCCGGACGCCGTCGCCCTGTCTTACGAGGACGAGCGTCTGACCTACCGCGAGTTGAACGGCCGCGCCAACCGTCTGGCGCGTTACCTGCGCGGGCGCGGCGTCGGGGCGGAGTCGCTCGTCGGCGTGTGCGTCGAGCGCTCGAACGAGATGGTGGTGGCGCTGCTCGGGGTGTTGAAGGCGGGCGGGGCCTACGTCCCGCTCGACCCGGCCTACCCGAAAGACCGCCTCGCCTTCATGACGGAGGACGCGCGGGCGGGAGTCCTGATTACACAACGGCACCTGCTCCCGAAGTTGCCGGGGCACACGGCCGAAGTGGTCTGCCTGGACGCGGACTGGGGGGAGATCGGCCGCGAGAGCGAGCAGAACGTCGAGGGCGCTTCGGGGCCGGAGAACGTCGCCTACGTCATCTACACCTCCGGCTCGACGGGCAGCCCCAAAGGCGTCGCCGTCACACACGCGAACGTGACCCGCCTGTTCGCATCGACCCGGCGCTGGTACGGCTTTAACGAGTCCGACGTGTGGACGCTGTTCCACTCCTACGCCTTCGACTTCTCGGTCTGGGAGCTGTGGGGCGCCTTGCTCTACGGCGGGCGCCTGGTCATCGTGCCTTACCTCGTCAGCCGCACGCCGGGAGACTTCTACAGACTGCTGGTCGAAGAGGGGGTGACCGTCCTCAGCCAGACGCCCTCGGCGTTTCGCCAGTTGATGCAGGCGGAGGAGGAGGCGGGCGGGGCGCAGAGTCTGTCGCTGCGCTACGTCGTCTTCGGCGGGGAGGCGTTGGAGTTTCGCGACCTGAAAAAATGGTACGCGCGCCGCGCCGACGGGCCGCCCCGTTTGGTCAACATGTACGGCATCACGGAGACGACCGTCCACGTCACCTACCGGCCTCTGCGCGCGGCGGACGCGCAGGAGGATCGCGCGCTCAGCCTGATCGGCGTCCGCATCCCCGACCTACAGCTCTACATTTTAGACCCGCACATGGAGCCGGTGCCGCCGGGCGTCCCCGGTGAGATTTACGTCGGCGGCGCGGGCCTGGCGCGCGGGTATCTGGGGCGCGCGGGGCTGACGGCGGAGCGCTTCGTGCCGCACCCGTTCGGCGAGGCGCACGGCGCGAGGCTGTACCGCACCGGCGACCTCGCACGACACCTGCCCGACGGCGACATCGAGTACCTGGGGCGGGCCGACGAGCAGGTGAAGATTCGCGGCTTCCGCATCGAGCCGGGCGAGATCGAGGGCGTGCTCTCCGGGCACGAAGCCGTGGACGAAGTGTTGGTCGTGGCGCGCGAAGACGCGCCCGGCGAGCGCCGCCTCGTGGCCTACTTCGTCGCCGCCGCGGGGGCGGGCGCGGGCGCGACCGACCTGCGCGACTACCTGAAGGAGCGGCTGCCGGACTACATGGTTCCTTCCGCGTTCGTCGCCGTAGAGCGGATGCCGCTGACGCCGCACGGCAAGATCGACCGCCGCGCGCTGCCCGCGCCCGACGCCTCGCGCCCGGAGCTGGGGACGGCCTACGCCGCGCCGCGCAACGAGGTCGAAGAGGCGCTGGCGGCTATCTGGGAGAACGTGCTCGGCGTCGAGCGGGTCGGGATTCACGATAACTTTTTCGACCTGGGCGGCGACTCCATTCTGAGCATCCGCGTGCTGGCGCTGGCGAAGGAGAGGGGCATCAACTTCTCGCTCCAACAGCTCTTCCAGTGCCAGACCGTCGGCGCGCTCGCCGGGAAACTGAACCTGTCCGAGATGGACGCCGCCCCCGCGCCGCGCCCCGCGCCCTTCAGCCTCGTCAACGAGTCGGATCGCGCGAAGATGCCGGGCCACGTCGAAGACGCGTACCCGCTCGCCATGCTTCAGGCGGGGATGCTCTACCACATGGCCTACGAGCCCGGCGAGATGATTTACCACAACGTCTACAGCTACCACCTGCGCGCGCGCCTCGACGTCGAAGCTTTACGCGGGGCCTTGCGGGAGGTGGTCGCGCGCCACGCCATCCTGCGCACCTCCTTCGACCTGACGACCTACAGCGAGCCGCTCCAGCTCGTCCACCGCACCGCCGACTTCCCCATTCAGGTCGACGACCTGCTCCACGTCGCGCCGGAGGAACAGGAGAGGCTCCTCGACGAATTCGTCGAGAGCGAGAAGTGGCGGCGCTTCGACATCTCCCGGCCGCCGCTGCTGCGCTTCCACATCCACCGCCGCACCGAAGAGACCTTCAACTTCACGCTGACGGAGTTCCACCCCATACTCGACGGCTGGAGCCTGCACTCGCTGCTCGCGGAGATATTCACCTCCGGCCTCGCCGCGCGCGACCAGAGACCCGCCCCCGCGCCCGCGCCGCTCTCCAGCTCGTACAGCGAGTTCGTGCGCCGCGAGCGGATGGCCTTGGAGTCCGAGGAGTGCGGGCGGTACTGGCGTGACAAGTTGCGCGACGTGAGGCCGACCGAGTTGCCGCGTTGGCCCGTCGCCCCGCCGCGGCCGTCGCTGCCGCGCATCGTCAAGGGCAGTTACCCCCTCCCGGCCGAAACGTCGCGGGGGTTAAGAGGGCTGGCGCGCGCTCTCGGGGTTCCGCTCAAGAGCGTCCTGCTCGCGGCGCACCTCAAGGTCTTGAGCGTCGTCTGCGGGCGGGGCGATGTCGTGACCGGCCTCGTGTCCGGCGGCAGGCCGGAGGAGGCCGACGGCGAGAAGGTCCTCGGACTCTTCTTCAACACCCTGCCCTTCAGCTCCGACGTTTCGGCCGGGACGTGGCGAGACTTGATACAGGCCACCTTCAGGGCCGAGCTGGAGATGCTGCCGTACAGACGCTACCCGGTCGCCGCCTTGCAGAAGCAGTGGGGGCGGCGTCCGCTGTTCGAGAGCGTTTTCAACTACCTCCATTTCCACGTCCTCGACGACCTCGCCGAATCCGGCCTCGTGGAACTCGCCGGCCCGACCCGGTACTGGGAGGAGACGAACCTCACGCTGAGCACGGCCTTCCTGCTGGACACGCACACGGAGCAGATAATCCTGACCCTGCGTTACGACACCACACAGTTCGGCGAGGCGCAGATCGAATCCGTCCGGGGTTATTACACGCGCGTCCTCGGCGCGATGGTGAGCGGCCCCGAGGAGCGGCATGAGCGGCGGAGCTTCCTCGACGCGGGCGAGTCGCGCAGGCTCCTGACCGAATGGGCGGTCGCGCCGCACGCACGCACCGAGAGGCGGTGCGTCCACCGTCTCTTCGAGGAGCAGGCGGAGAAGACGCCGGAGGCGGTCGCCGTCGTCTACGAGGACGAGCGGCTCACCTACCGGGAGCTGAACGCGCGCGCGAATCTGCTCGCGCGCGACCTGCGAGCGCGCGGCGTCGGGCCGGAGGTTCCGGTCGTCGTCTGTCTCGAACGCTCGGTCGAGTCGGTCGTTTGCCTGCTCGGCGTGTTGAAGGCGGGCGGCGCCTACGTGCCCGTCGAGCCGGGGCAGCCGCCGCGTAGAATCGCGTCGATGTTGGCGGAGACGGGCGCGCCCGTACTGCTCACGCGGCAAAGATTCGCCGCGGGCCTCCCGGCCGAAGGCGCGGCCGTGGTCTGCGTGGACGCCGTCTTGGAGGGCGGCGCGCGGGAGGGCGTGCGCGACCCCTTGAGCGGCGTCTCGCCCGACAACCCGGCCTACCTTATCTTCACGTCGGGCTCGACGGGCGAGCCGAAGGCCGTCGCGGTCGAGCACCGACAGCTACACAATTACGTGCTCGGCATCCTGGAGAGGCTGGGGCTCACACACCCGGCGAGCTACGCCCTGGCCTCCACGTTCGCCACCGACCTGGGCCACACGGCCATCTTCCCCGCCCTCCTGACGGGCGGCACGCTCCACGTCTTGTCGGCCGAGAGGCTGACCAACCCGGAGGCCCTGGCCGAGTACTTCGACCTCCACCGGCCCGACTGCCTCAAAATCGTCCCCACGCACCTCGCGGCGCTGCTGGCGGCGTCGCCGACGAGTCGCATCCTCCCGCGCCTGCGTTTGATTTTAGGCGGCGACGTTTGTCGCAGGGAGCTGGTCGAAAAGGTGGCCGGCCTCGCCCCCGACTGCGTCGTCTTCAACCATTACGGCCCGACCGAAACGACCGTCGGCGTTCTGGCGCATCGCCTCGAACCGGGGCGGGAGGAGGGCACCCCCGCGGCCGTCGCCCTGGGCCGCCCGCTGCCCGGCGCGGAGGTTTACATTCTGGACGCCAACATGAACCCCGTGCCGACGGCCACGCCCGGCGAGATATACGTGGGCGGCGAAGGTCTGGCCCGGGGCTACTTCAAACGGCCCGCCCTGACCGCCGAGAGATTCGTCCCCCACCCGTACGGCGAGAGGGCGGGCGCGCGGCTCTACAGGACGGGCGACGTGGGCCGTTACCTGCCCGACGGCGCCGTCGAGTTTCTCGGGCGGCACGACCGTCAGGTGAAGATTCGCGGCTACCGCGTCGAGCCCGGAGAGATCGAGGGCGTGCTGTGTCAACACCCGGCGGTCGAGCGGGCCGTCGCGGTGATAGACGGTGAGGAGCATGACAGGCGGGTCGTGGCCTACGTCATGGTGCGCCGCGAGGGGGGGCCGACGCAGGGCGAGCTGCGCCGCCACCTCCGGGAGATGCTGCCCGACTACGCCGTGCCCTCCGCCTTCGTCATGCTCGAAGAGATGCCGCTCACCCCGAGCGGGAAGATTGATCGGGCGGCGCTGCCGCGCGCGGACGGCCCCGCGCAGGACTCGGACGCGGCCTACGTCGGCCCGCGCGACGAGATGGAACGTACCATCGCGGGCGTCTGGGGCGACCTCCTGAAGGTTGAGAAGATGGGCGTGCACGACAACTTCTTCGACCTCGGCGGCCACTCGCTGATTCTCCTCCGGATGCAGAGTAAGCTGCGCGAAATCCTCCGGAGGGATATAGCCATCGTCGAGATTTTTGAGCACCCGACTATCAGCTCCCTCGCACGACACCTGAACCGGGCGACGCCCGAGCCGGAGACTTTCAGGCGCGCGCGCGAAGAGGCCGCCGCACGCAGAGAGGCGCTGGAGCGCCGGAGCCGGCGGGGGACGGCCGCACGCTGATAACCCACACGCCGACCGGTCTTCATCCGCGCGTTCGCGCGAGACCCGTCTTCCAACCGACAAGGACTTGAACATGAGCAACGCCGAACATTCAGACTACCTCGGAGCCGTCGCAATCGTGGGCATGGCCGGACGCTTCCCCGGCGCGCGCAACCTCGAAGAGTTCTGGCGCAACCTGCGCGACGGCGTCGAGTCGATAAGTTTCTACTCCGAAGAGGAACTGCTCGCCGCGGGGGTGGAGCCGGGCCTTTTAAAAGACCCGAACTACGTCAGGGCGGGGGCCGTCCTGCCGGGCGTCGAGCTTTTCGACGCCCCGTTCTTCGGCTTCACGCCCAGGGAGGCCGAACTGACCGACCCGCAGCACCGGCTGCTCCTTGAGTGCGCCTGGGAGGCGCTCGAAGACGCCGCCTACAGGCCCGGCGAATGTCGTGAGCGGGTCGGCGTGTACGCGGGCGCGAGCACCTCCACCTACGTCCTGAACATACACTCCGAGCCGGGGCTCGCCGCCTCCGCGGGCGCCCTGCAAATCGAGATCGGCAACGACAAAGACCACCTGGCGACCCGCGTCTCCTACAAGCTGAACCTGAAGGGGCCGGGCATCACCGTGCAGACCGGCTGCTCGACCTCTCTGGTCGCCGTGCACCTGGCCTGTCAGGGGTTGCTCGACCACGAATGCGACATGGCGCTGGCGGGCGGCGTGTCGGTCAGCAGCTACCGGCCGGCCGGGTATCTATACCAGAAGGGCGGCGTCCGCTCCCCCGACGGGCACTGTCGGGCCTTCGACGCCGGGGCCGCGGGGACGGTCGCCGGCAGCGGCGTCGGCGTCGTGGCGCTCAAGAGGCTGGGGGACGCGGTCGCCGACGGCGACCACATTCACGCGATCATCAGGGCGACGGCGGTCAACAACGACGGCGCGGCGAAGGTCGGTTACACGGCCCCCAGCGTGGACGGTCAGGCCGAGGTCATCACGAAGGCCCTCGCGCTGGCGGGGGTCACGCCCGACGGCGTGACCTACGTGGAGGCGCACGGGACGGGAACTCATCTGGGCGACCCCGTGGAGGTGGCCGCGCTCACCAAGAGCTTCCGCGCCGGCACGGATAAGAAACGCTTCTGCGCAATCGGCTCGGTCAAGACGAACATCGGGCACCTGAACGTCGCGGCGGGCGTGGCCGGGCTGATTAAGTCTGTGCTCTCACTCAAACACCGCACGCTCCCCCCGAGCCTGCACTTCGAGCGTCCCAACCCCAACATGGAACTCGACGACGGCCCCTTCTACGTGAGCGCGCGGCTCGCGCCGTGGCCGACCGACGGCCCGCCGCGGCGCGCCGGGGTCAGCTCCTTCAGCATCGGCGGAACCAACGCCCACGTCATCCTGGAGGAGCCGCCTGCGCCGGAGCCGTGCGACGCACGCCGGGACGTGCACCTGCTCACGCTCTCGGCCCGGACGGAGACGGCGCTCAAGACTTTGTCCGCCGACCTCGCCACACACCTCAGACAGAACCCCGAAACGAACACGGCCGACCTCGCCTACACGTTGCAGGTCGGCCGGAAGAGGTTCGGCTGCCGCCGTGCGTTTGTGTGCCGCGACGTGCGGGGCGCGATAGAGGGGCTGGAGGCGGGGGGCGTCGAATGGGAGGCGTCGTGCGAGGAGGACGGAGGGGCGGAGCGTCGCGTCGCGTTCATGTTCGCGGGGCAGGGCGTGCAGCACGTCGGTATGGGCCGCGAGTTGTATCAGGCGGAGCCCGCCTTCCGCGCGGAGGTTGACCGCTGCTCGGAACTGCTCGCGCCCGCCCTCGGGCTCGACCTGCGCGACGCGCTTTACGCGCCCGAAGGCGAGGACCCGAAGGCCGCCGAACGGCTCGGCCAGACTTTCTTCGCACAGCCCGCCCTCTTCGTGACCGAGTACGCGCTGGCGCGGCTCTGGATGGGGTGGGGCGTGTGCCCTTCGGCGATGATCGGGCACAGCATCGGCGAGTACGTGGCGGCGTGCCTGTCGGGCGTGATGTCGCTGGAGGACGCGCTCTCGCTCGTCGCCGAGCGCGGGCGACTGATGCAGCGGATGCCGGAAGGCGCGATGCTCGCCGTCGCGCTACCGGAAGAGGAGGTCGTCCCGCTCCTGGGGCACGGCCTTTCGCTGGCCGCCGTCAACGGCCCCGCGTCCTGCGTCGTGTCGGGGCCGGCGGAGGCTCTGGGCGGGCTTGAGCTTCGGCTCGGCGAGCGCGGGCTGCTTTCGCGCCGCCTGAACGTCTCACACGCTTTCCACTCGCGGATGATGGAGCCAATCGTCGAGGCGTTCGCGCGGCAGGCGGCGCGTGTGGAGTTGCGCCCGCCGGAGATACCTTACCTGTCGAACGTGACCGGCTCCTGGGTCACGGCGGCCGAAGCGACCGACCCGCTGTACTGGGGCCGCCACCTGCGGCAGACGGTTCGTTTCTCCGCGGGAGTCGCCGAGCTTCTGAAAGAGCCCGGACGAGTCCTGCTTGAGATAGGGCCGGGGCAGACGCTCTGCGCGCTGGCGCGTCAGTGCTCCGGCAAGGATTCCGCGCGGCTCGCGCTGCCCTCACTGCGCCGCCCGCGCGAGCCGGTCTCGGACGTGGAGTCGATGCTCGGGACGCTCGGACACCTCTGGCGGGCGGGGGCCTTCGACCGCTGGGAGGACTTTTACGCGGGCGAACGGCGGCTGCGGATTCCCCTGCCGACTTACCCTTTCGAGAAGGAACGTTTCTGGGTCGAGGGCAGGAGGGGTCTGGACGGCGACGCGCCGCGCGCAACGCTGGAGAGGGCGCCGGACGTGGCCGACTGGCTCTACGCGCCCCTCTGGCGACAGTCCGTCGCCGCCGGAAACGAATCGGCATCGTCGCCGCGCACGCCCTCGCCCTGGCTCGTCTTCGTAGACGAAAGCGGGCTGGGCGCTCAGGTCGTCAGGCAGTTGGAGGAGGCGGGCGAAGCCGTCGTCGCCGTCGAAGGCGGGGAGCGATTCGCCGAGCGCGGCGGCGGCCTCTACACCATCGACGCGCGCCGCGCCGGGGATTACCGTCGCCTGCTCGAAGAGGTCTCCGCGCGCGGCGGAGCGCCCGCGCGCATCGTACACCTGTGGAGCGTCCGCCCGCCCGCCGAGGAGCTTTCGGCGGTTGAAGCTTATGAAGTCTCGTTGCGGCGGGGCTACCAGAGTCTGCTCTTCCTGGCGCAGGCGCTCGGAGACCGTCGGAGTACCGAGCCCGTCTCCGTCGTGGCCGTCTCCAACAACCTGCACAACGTCGTCGGCGGTGACGCGTCGCGGCCCGAACAGGCCACACTGCTCGGCGTGTGCAAAGTCATCCCGAAAGAGTACCCGCACGTCACCTGCCGCAGCGTCGACGTCGTCCTCCCCGCGCCGCAGGCGGGCGGCTATGCGGAAACGGCGGCGCGGCTCATCGCCGAGCTGAGTGAGGAGTCGGCCGAGGCGGTCGTCGCGCTGCGGGGCGATTACCGCTGGGTGCAAACGTTCGAGCCGCTCAAGCCCACGGCCGCGGGGCCGGCGCCCGGGCGCGTGCGGCGCGGCGGCGTCTACCTGCTCACGGGCGTCTGGTCGGAGATCGGCTTCGCGGTCGCCGAGCATCTCGTGAAAGAGTTCGACGCCAGACTCGTCGTCGTTGACGATTCGGCCTTCCCCCCGCGCGCCGAGTGGGAGCGCCGGCTCGGGGAGGCCGCGGAAGAGACGCCGCTGCGTCGGAAGATGCGCATGCTGCTCTCCCTCGAAGCGGGCGGGGCGGAGACGCAGTTCTTCACGGCCGACGTGACCGACGCGCAGGAGATGCGAAAGGTTGTGGAACAGGCCGCGGCGCGCTGGGGCGAAATCCACGGCGTGTTTCACATGGAGGACAGGGCGCAGCACGGACTCATCCAGCTGAAGTCGCAACAGGAACCCGACCGCGGCTTCGACGCGAAGGTGAAAGGGGCGCTCGTCATGGAGGCCGCGCTCAAGGAGCATCCTTTAGACTTTCTGGTGCTCTTCTCCTCCGCCACTTCAATCGCGCCGGGCTTCGGGCAGGTGGCCGAATGCGCCGCGAACGCCTTCCTCGACGCGCTCGCGCAGGCGAGATACCGCGGGCGGCGTGCGCCCGTCGTGGCCGTCAACTGGACGGCTTGGCGCACGCCGGAGCGACCGGAGGTCGCGGCCGAAGGCGGTGCGCAGCAGCTCCAAAGTTCGCTCCGGCAGGAGCAGGACAGGTACGGGCTCACGCCGCGCGAAGGCGTGGAGGCCCTGTTCCGCATCCTCTCGCTGCGCGCGCCGCAGGCGGTCGTCTCGACGCGGGACTTCCGCGCGCTCGTCGAGCGCCTTCACTCGCTCACCACGGCGGACGCCGTGCGGGCGTTGGGGCGGCTCAGGTCGTCCGAACCGGCGCACGCGCGGCCGGCCCTCGACGCCGACTACGCGGCGCCGCGCGGGGCCGTCGAGAAGATTCTGGCGGAGATTTGGCAGGAGCTTTTCGGCATCGAGCGCGTCGGCGTCCACGACGATTTCATCCACCTCGGCGGGCACTCCCTGCTCGCCATCCAACTCGTCACGCGCGTGCGCGAGGCTTTCCAGATCGACCTGCCCCTGACCGACCTCTTCGCCGCGCCGACCATCGCACGCCTGAGCGAGAAGATAACGGCGCAGCAGCTCACGCCCGAAGAGGTCGAGGAGATAGAGAGCATCTATAGCGAGATCGAGGGCCTTTCGACGAGCGACGTGCAGAGGCAACTCGTCGAAGAACTGCGGCGCATCGACGGCGAGGTGGAGCATGGATCAATTCTCTAAACGCTTCGCCGCGCTCACCCCCGCGCAGCGTGAGCTGCTGGCGCGAAGGCTGGAGGCCGCCAACGCGCCCGCGCCGCGAAGGGCGGCGATGCCGGGGGCGGCCGAGGGCGGCCCGGGCCGGCGGGGCGAGGAAGCACCGGGCGCGGGCGCGGGGGGCGCGGCCGGGGTTCAGTTCAGCCTCTTCTTCTTCTCCGACGACGGCTCGAAGGGCTCGGCGGACAAGTACCGCCTGCTGTTCGAGGCCGCGAGGTACGCCGACGAGAACGGCTACGCCGCCGTCTGGACGCCCGAGCGACACTTCCAGGATTTCGGCGGCCTCTACCCGAACCCTTCGGTGCTCGGCGCGGCGCTGGCGGCCGTCACGCGTCGCATACAGGTGCGCGCGGGCAGCGTCGCGCTGCCGCTGCACAACCCGATTCGCGTCGCCGAAGAGTGGTCGGTCGTGGACAACATCTCGCGCGGGCGCGTCGGCGTCTCGTTCGCTTCCGGGTGGCACCCCGAAGACTTCGCCCTGGCGCCGTCGTCCTACGAAGGGCGGCGGGAGATCATGTTCAGCGGGATCGAAACCGTCCGGCGGCTCTGGGCGGGCGAGGCGGTCACGTTCCCCGGCGTCGGCGGCGCGGAGACGCAGGTCAAGATTCTACCCAGGCCGGTGCAGGAGAGGCTGCCCGTCTGGATCACCTCTTCGGGCAGCCGCGAGACGTGGGCCAGGGCGGGCGCGATGGGGGCGAACATTCTGTCGGGCATGAAGGGCGAGCCCGAACAAGACCTCGCGCAGAAGGTCGCGCTCTACCGCGCGTCTCTGACCGAGCACGGGCACGACCCGCGGGCGGGGTGCGTGACCGTGATGCTCCACACCTACGTCGGCGAAGACGACGACGAGGTCAGGGAGAGGGTTCGCGCGCCGCTCACCGCGTACCTGCGCACGTTCATCGCGCAGGGCGAACGCATCACGGCGGGCGGGGTCGGCGTCGACACGAAGAGAGTCACCGAGAGCGACAAGGACACGCTGGCGACGTTCGCCTTCGAGAACTTCTTCAACTCCGCCTCGCTCATCGGCACGCCCGAAAAATGCGCGCGGCTGGTGAGCCGTCTGCGGGCGGTCGGCGTCGACGAGGTCGCCTGCCTGATCGACTTCGGCCTGGACGTGGGCACGGTCATGGAGGGGCTGGGGCGGCTGACCGAGCTGAAGGCGCGCTTCGGCGGGCGCGCCGCGCCTCTGCCTTAGAGCGGTTTGCGAATCAATCTACCTATCATGAGCGAAGACCTGAAAGAGCAGCCTTCACTGTCGGCCGAGAGGCGTGCGCTCCTGGACTTGAGGCTGAAGCATAAAAGGCAGCACGCGAAAAGTCGGGCGACCATCGCGCGCGGCGAGCGCACGGGCGTCTACCCCCTCTCGTACGAGCAGGAGCGCCTCTGGAGCCTGCACATGCTCGACCCGGCCAGCCTCATCCACCACCTCAACCGCATCATGACGCTGGAGGGGCCGCTCGACGTGAAGGCTTTGCAGGACAGTTTCGACGAGGTGGTGCGCCGGCACGAGATTCTCCGCACCACCATCGCGCTCAGGGACGGACTCCCGGCCCAGGTCGTCGCCCCGGCGCGCGCGGGCATGCTGCCCTTCACCGACCTGAGCGGCCTGCCGGCCGCCGAAGCCGAAGCCCGCGCCGAGCGGATGGCGACGCGGCAGGCGAGGGAGCCGTTCGACATGGCGGAAGGCCCTCTGATGCGCACGGACCTGGTGCGGCTGACCCCCGGAAAGCACATGCTGTTTATGACGATCCATCACGTCATCACGGACTGGTGGTCGTTCAACGTGCTCTACGGCGAACTCTCCACACTCTACCTTGCTTTCACGGACGGCGCGCCCTCGCCGCTGGCGGAGCTGCCCATCCAGTACGGCGATTTCGCGCGCTGGCAGCGCGAGCGCCTGCGAGGCCGCGAGGTGGATGAGATGCTCTCGTACTGGAAGCGGCAGTTGTCGGGCGCGCCGCGCCTCCTGAGTCTACCCACCGACCGGCCGCGCCCCGCCACGCAGACGTACCGCGGCAGGCGCTACCACTTCAACTTCCCGAGCGAGCTTTACCGCTCGCTCGACGACGTGGGCCGCGCCGAAGACGTGACCGCGTTCGTGACGACGCTCGCCGTCTTTCAGGTCTTGCTCTACCGCTACACGGCGCAGGAGGACATACTCGTCAGCACGCCGAGCGCGAACCGCAGCAGGCTGGAGACCGAGAGCCTGATCGGATTCCTGCTCAACACGCTCGTGTTGCGGGGAGACCTGTCGGGCAACCCGACCTTCCGCGAGTTACTCGGCCGCCTGCGCGCCGTGGTCGTCGGCGCGTACGCCAACCAGGACCTCCCCTTCCAAAGGGTGGTCAAGGAGGTGCAGGCCGAGCGGAATCTGAGCGCGATGCCGCTCGTACAGGTCAACTTCGTTTTCCTCTCGGCCCCGACGCCGAATCTGGGGGCGGCCCTTCCCGGCCCGGCCGCCCCGGAGTTCGCCGGGCTGAACGTGGGTTGGACGAACATCGACAGCGTCGCGTCGGAATTCGACCTGACCCTCGCCCTGGAGAACAGGCCGGATTGCCTCAAAGGATTTTTCGAGTACAACACAGACCTCTTCGACGAGACGACCGTCTCGCGCATGGCCGGACACCTGCGGGCGTTAATGGAGGGCGTCGTCGCCAACCCCGACGGGCGTATTTCTGAATTGCCGCTGGTGACGGAAGAGGAGTGGGGCGGCCTCATGGAGATCGCCCGCAGCAAGATGAAGGTCGCCCGCGGCAAGCGGCGGGGCGTCAGGAGGGCTTGAGTTAGCCCCCCGCCCGTCCGCCGTCTTCTGACCCTGCCTTCCCGCGCCGCGCGCGTCACCCCGGGGCGGCCTCCGCCGCTTCGCCGCCCCACACCGCCTTCACGAGTGCGGGCGCGCGCTCACGCTCCCTCGGGTAACGCAGCGCGTGCTGCACGTACCGCACGCCGTCGAGCCGCAGGTCTCGGTTGATGTGGCTGTGGCCGAAGACGTGTACGGCCGAGCCGAGCCGCCTTATCTGCCCTTCGAGCGGCTCACAAATCGACACGTCGGGCAGCCTCTTGAAACGGAGGTGCTCGGCGGGCGGCAGGAGGTCGCGCCGCGGTAAAAAGTGTGAGAGCGAGATGACTGGCCCGCCGTAGCTCTTGATGCGCGGCTCATTCATGCCGAGGAAGAACGCGGACGGGGACTCTACCCGGTCGGGCCACCGACAGAAATAGAAATCCGCCCACCCCTCAAGCCCCTCCGGGCCGCCGTCCGCGCCGGCCCGCGTCTCGTACCAGGAGAGGAGCGGGACTATCCAGACGCCCTGCTCCTCCCCCGGCGAGGTGGACACGCCCACGCGCTCGCACAGCTCCAACACCCTGAAGTATTTTTCCAGCGAGTCGTAGTCTTCGCCGCGCGTCCACAACTCGTGATTGCCCGGCGTGTAGAAGACGCGCGCGAACCTCGAACGCAGGAGCGCGAGCGTGCGGCCTATGACTTCGAGGCTGTCGGCGATGTCGCCCGCCACGACGAGCACGTCCCGCGTGTATTCCTCACGCGACAACTGCTGAAGGAGCAGCCAATTTTCTGTGAAGTCTGTATGAAGGTCGGAGACGGCAAAGATTCGCATACGAGCCTGGCGTCTCCCTTCTCCCGGCGGCCGTGAGAAACTTCGAAGGCTTTCGCGGCTGAGGCTTCCGGCAAAGCCGCCCCGCCGTAAACTTATAGCATCGACGTTCGGCGCTTGCCAGCGCCCGAAACATGAGGGGACGGGCGGGAATCGATTCCCGCCCGTCCCCTCCGTTTGCGCGCCGCGCGCCCAAATGCGGGGGTTCTGATTACTGCCTTCCGCCGGCCCGCTTGAGATTCTTGACAGCCGCCGTGTCGCGGGTCGGGTGCGTGACGTTGTTAGATGCGGTGCAGCCGCGGGCCATTCAACGCCGGGGGATTCACCGTCCGGCCGGCACGAGATGCTGAATCTGCGCCGCGAGGTCTTTCATGACCTGGTCCGTGGCGTGCTCGTTCAGGTGAACGTCCTCGGGGCCGACCACCGCCGGCTCCACCAGGACCGGGATAAGATAGTTGTTAAAACCCTGTGTGACGTAGCGCAGGTTCTCGTTGTATTGGGTCTCAGAAGTTTTATAGTACTTCCCGTTCAGGAGCTGCACCACTTCATCCGAACCGGCCGTTTCGACTTTCGTGGCGTCCGGCTTCGGGCCTGTCGCGAAGATGGCGAACTGTGCGCCTTGAGAGGCGGCCAGGCGTCGCATCTCCTCGACGAGCGTGCGCGTCAGGTCGAGACCATACTGTACCCTCGGGCTGCGGGGCGTCAGGTAGAGCGCCCTGTCATTCTTGTCCGTGTCGAAATTCTCGTACCGCAGATAGCCGGGGAGCATGTCCATGCGCTTCTGCCACTCATCCGACACCGGCCCGTCGTACTTGTTGAGGGGGGCGTACGGGGCCGGGAGGATGTTTCTCGCCCACTCCTTCTCCCTCGACCAGGGGAAAAACTTACGCCAGAGGCGCACCAGCCTGACGCCGGAAGTCTCTCTGACGGGCTCCCCCGTCAGCTCTGTCGGGCCGCGAAGCTGGCCGCCCTCCAACCAGAACGTCGGCTTCGGCGTGCGGTCGTCGGGTATGCCCGACGGGAAGGTGTTGTTCCAGGTGTCGTTCGCGGGGGTCAGCCAGAGCAACACTAAATCGGCGCGAAACTGCCGGAAGTACTCCCTCAGCGAGAGCAACTGCTGATCCTGTCCGGTGGCGGGGCCTCCCAGCGAGAAGACCTTGACCTTCTTGCCGCTCGCATTCAGATGGAACTGGAGCCTCCGCTCGGGCATCCAGCCGTACGCGCACGCCTTCGCCTCGACCCCCGAATCGCCTACCATGACGATCACAAAGTCGTCATCTTGATACTCTATCGGCTGGCCCCGGAAGCCCAGCTGGTGACGCTCCGACTTGTAGCTGTTCAAAGTCTTCCAGCCGCTCACCGTCGGCCGTGGGTAGTTGACGATCTGGAGTACGACCTCCGCGAAGATGACCGTGATGCAGACGCTGGCGATGACCACCAGCGCCCGGGTGAATCCTGCACGCTTCAAAGTTTTCACTCCCACTCCTTATTCAATAACCCCCCATGAAAAGTGGCATCTAACGCCCGGCATTGTATGTTGACTCACGCGGCTTCAACCAGAAAGTGACGCGGGAGGTTACCTCCGCCCTTCAGAACACGCTCACCACCTCTCAAGGACTTCAGCTCTCCCGTGAGCACTCGCAGACATGGACGGCGGGCGGAAAACTCGGCGGGATGCTCGGAGAGAAGGACGTAAAGCAAGTAAATGCCGAGGTCTCTGTACAGTTCGAGGATGGAAGCCCTCGCCGCGCTTGATTTGGAAACGACCGGCCCGGAGGCCCAACGCGACGCGGTCATCGAACTCGGCGCGAGCAAATTCAACGGCGACCAGATGGCGGGCGAATCCTCCGCGCCCGTCGATCCAGGCGGCAGGGTTGATGACATGCGGCGTGTCGTGACAGTCGGCGTGTCGCGTGTCGGGTGCGCGCCGTTGTTAGCCGCCGCTCCCTGAAAAAACGACTCCCCCTAAAAGATGAGATACCCCGGCGGCACATGCTCTGTCAGCCAGACGCCGTTCGCCGACCGGTAAAACTCGTACCCCTCTTGCCGCATCCTTCCGCTCTCGACCTTCAGGATCACCGGCCTGCCCCGCCGCCCGCCCACCCTCCTGGCTGTCTCCTCATCGGGCGAGAGGTGGACGTGATGCCGTGCCCCTTTCTTCAACCCTTCTTCTTTTATAAGGGGCAGGAACTTCTCCACCGTCCCGTGATAGAGGACGCTCGGTGGAACGGCGGGACTGTAACCCAAGTCGACCGGGACCGAGTGCCCCTGATTCGCCCTGATCTTCCGCCTGTCCTCACTGAAGGAGAACCGCTGCTTATCGTTGCGGGCGACCACCTCACGCAGCTCCTCTAAGGTAAACGGCTGCCCGTGAGCACGACACGCCCGCAGCAACTCGGAAACGGGCACCCAGCCCGCCGAATCCAGGGTGATGCCAATAAGCCCCGGCTCGTGCCTGAGCACCAGGCTCAGGAATTTGCTCGTCTTTGTTAACTTATCTTTTGACACCTCAATCCTGCTTATCCGGAGCCGGCTAACGCCCGGCATCACCCGCCCGCCCACATGATTGAGGATGAAAGCCGCGCCGTTGCGGGTCGGTGCATGGCCCTGTTAGACGCCACCCTTGATTAGCGGAAGGTCGTTTGGATACCATAACCCCCATGAGAGAGCCAATCATCAGCGCATCGCCCGACGTCATGGGCGGGACTCCTGTGTTCGCTAAAACCAGGGTGCCCGTCCAGACGCTACTAGACTACCTCAAAGCCGGGGAATCCATTGATGATTTTTTAGAGGGCTTCCCGACCGTCGCCAGAGAACAGGTGGTCGCCTTTCTGGAAGAAGCCGAAGAGCAGATCGTGAAGATGGTGGCCTAAGGTGAAGCTTCTTTTGGATGAATGTATTGACCGGCGGTTAGCTAAAAATTTGACAGGGCACGACGTTACAACCGTCCCGCAGATGGGGCGGGCGGGTATAAAGAACGGCGCGCTACTAACCCTCGCGGAAAATGAATTCGATGTCTTCATCACGGTTGACAGGAACTTATCATTCCAGCAGAACCTGCCCAAATTCAATATAGCTGTTTTAGTCCTGCACGCCTCATCAAACCGCTTGGCTGATTTGCAGCCGCTCGCGCCCGAGATACTCGCGGCACTGCCGACTCTGACTAAAGGCGATGCCCAACACATAGGCGTCTGACGCCGCGCATCAACCGCCCGGCCGCCCCTCTGCTGAAGATGAAAGCCGCCGCGGCGCGGGTCGGGCGCATGCCGTTGTCAGGTGCCGGTCGTCCGCGGGCATACCTACCTGCGCGCCCCCGATTCTATCCGGCGTTGAATCTTAACGGCCCGCCGGAGACCCGGCGCCGCCCCGCCGACAACCCCCACGCCGTAGCCCCCGAAGAAGCCCGGGCCGGACAGCGCCCGCAGGCCGAGGACCTGCTCGCAGAAGACCGGCAGCCCCACCGAGAGGAGCAGGGCCGCGAGGCCGGCGTAGAGGGAGGCGGGGCCGACGTAAACGGCGAGGCGGGCGTGCCTGCCGTCGGCGGCGGCGACGAGGCTCGCCAGGCCGCCCACAACCATCAGCATGAAGGCGAACCCCAGCATCGGCAGTATCATGGCTTAACCTCGCAGGCATCTAGCGGCCACCCGGTTGTGCGCGCCACCCCTTGAAGCGTGCCGCGCTACCTGGGCCTGCCATCTTTGGACTTAGCCTCTTCGACGACCTGGCGGATGGCGTTGATGACTAACTCCGGCTGGTCCTGGTGGATGAAATGCCCGCTCTTCTCGGCCATGACCTGCCTGCCCCGCGGCGAGCGGCTCGCGAGGTCCCTCTGCATCTCCAGGTGGAGCTGATAATACCTGGGGGCTAGCGACGGGTTCGAGTAATCCTCGGGCCTGTAAGGCAGCCCCTGAGTCAGCACGACCAGGGGGATGTCGCCTCGCCAGCTCAGCGCGTTCATCAGCCCCCTCAGCGAACAATGGTCGAGGCTCTCGTCGGGACTGCGGACCACCAGGTCTTCGGGCCTGGCCCCCTTCAGCATCTGCTTCAGCGTGTCGGGTGGGATCAGCGCCAGCCCGCGGTCCGCCTCGTCCTCGTGCGCCGAATCGACCAGGACCATGCCGGCCACCTCGGCGGGGTAATAGCTGGCGTACAGCCGGGCCAGGATGCCGCCCAGCGAGTGACCGACCAGGACGTACGGCCCGGGCACCTTCCCGTTCAAAAGGAGCGCGTGTAAGTCTTCGGTTAGAGCCACGACGGTGCGCGGCGCCGGCGCCGGATCACTCCCGCCGAGGCCGGCGCGGTCATAAGAGCAGACGCGGGCGAATTTCGCCACCTCCGGCTGGACGCGATTCCAGGTTGATGAACTGTTGCCGAACCCGGACTCCAGTACGACTGTGGGGCCGCCCCCGGCGCTCACGCCCGAGCAGTGAACGTGCAAGCGGCGGCCCCCGACGTCCACCCGCGCCTCGGACTGCGGAGGCCGTGTGATGTCGGTATTCGGGCTTTGGGCGGCGCCCCATTGGACAGACGCCGCGACGTAGAGCACCAGCAACGGGAACTTTCTGACTGCACGCATAAGTCATCTCCGACCCGACTAAAAGTCGCCGTTTAAAAATCCCCCGAGGCGAAGGGGCGGTGGCATACCGCCCGGCGTCACCCGCCGCCCCGTGCCGCTGACGTAGATAAGAGCCGGCGTGTCGGCGGTCGGGTGCATCCCTTTGTCGGGCGGCGGCCCGCGGTTAAACTTCTCGCGCCCCTACCCGCCGACGCACCTCTTTGACGATAGAATCTGCCCTCTCCCGCGACTCTTCAGAGCTATCCCAATGGCCCTTCATGCGGGCTGACACGAAGGGGGAGTGCACCGTCTTCACCCTCCAATTGGTAAGCCACTTGGAAGGCATCACCATCTCCACCAGCTTCCGCGAGCCACGGTGCCGCCCGATGACCTTAATGTCCTCGTAGCCGTCGCCCCACAGCGGGGGATAGCAATAAACTTTCGTGCCCGCGGAAAAATGTTTCGTGCCCCTTCTAATCTCTTTATCCTCGCCGAGAGGATGTTCGGCCACGACATTAGCCACGACACACCAAATCCGGCCCTGACTGCCGCCTAATCCCTCCTGCGGCCTGCGAAACAGCCGACCAGCTATCTTTTTGACCTGACCCCACAGCATTTGATTCTATAACCTTGCAACCCGAAGCCGCCCGACGCTAAGGGTAGACCCACGAAGTGGGCGCGAGCGGCGGCGTCACGTTGCGGAGACGGCCTTGCAGAAGGCCGTGAACCTTCCGGCTCGTCCGAGGCCCGACTCTAGTCATCTCTTACGGTTCCCTTTTCTCTTCGCGGTGTTCACGGGCGTCTCCTTTATGAACCCTTGCCCGTCGGCGGCGTTCATCGCTTCGTTGATAGACAAGTTTTGAAAGGTCGGATATATTTAAGTCAACAAGGCGGGTGCTGAATGTGCCCGCCACGTGTTTGCTGGGGTGAGGACAGTGAGCACATAGAACAGGCGCGAGGCCCCCAAGGCTGACGCGCCTGTTCGCTTTTTACCGAAACGCTCCCACAGACCGCGGGCCGGGACAGGCGGTTACACGTCAGAGTCCTACTCCTGGAAGACTCCGCCGACCTTGCCGAACGTCTTACCGATCACCACGCCTGCTTTCTTTACGCCCTTGCCGGTCTTCTTCACGCCGCCGACCGTGTGGCCCGCAACGCCACGGCCGCCCGGAGGCCCCACGGCCTCGCCGTCAGATGACGGCGAGGCGGTCCGGAGCCGCCCGAGCTGTCCGATGCGCTCGCGCAACGCGCGGACGTAGCCTTCCGTCACGGCCTCCGAGTAGGCCGCCGCACGGAAGGCGTCGCGGAGCTGTTCGTCGCCGAGCTGCGAGAGTAGGGAGCCGATCCACGCCGCGTGCTCGACCGGGATGCCGCGCATCGCGGCCTCCTTCTTCACCTCGCCGCGGTAGTACTTCGGGTGCAGCACCGACAGGTGGCCGAAGCCCCGCGGCCTGGTGTCGAAGTCGAACTCCACCACACCGTCGTCCACGCCGCGGACGAACTTGGTGGAGAGGAAAGCTTCGAGGTCGTTCTTCACGCGCCTGCCGCCTAAGCCCCCGGCGCGACCGAGCGACGCCCCCAGGTCGGTCACCACGTAGCGCGCCTCGCGGCCGCCGCCGGTGTCCGTGTAGAGGATGTGGTTGTTGCCCTTGCGCGCGTCGAAGTTGTTGAGCAGGATCATCAGCACCTTGAGGCCGCTCATCTCGCGCGAGCCCTCGAAGGGGCTGTCGCGCCAGCTCCACTCCGGCCCCTCCACGACGCCCTCACGGTTCGGCTCGAAGCGGGCGCCGCGCACCGTCCGGCCCACGACGTACTCCCGGCCCCGGGAGAGGCGGCGCGGCAGGTTTTCGAGCTTCACCTCGTCGAAGTAGTAAGCCTCCTCGGCGAAGTAGCCGACCGCCCACACGAGGCGAGTCGATACGGTCTCGGACTGCGCCTCCGGCCCCAGCTTGACGCTCCACTCGACGTCGCGCGCGTCGCGGACTTTGAACTTCGGCGACTCGCCGCCCTTGACCTCTTCGACGAACGTGAAGGGCGGCTGCGGCGCGAGTTCCGGCGAGCCCGGCCCGTAGCGCAGGTCGCGCGAAGCGATGTCGCCGGGGTCGCGCCAGAGGACGTGCGTGCCGGCCGACTCTTTGCCCTTTCCCGATTTCTGTGCGTAGGCGGGCGGCTGGACGAGGCATAAACAGAAGAAGGTCAGTAGAAGAGCCCGTAGGCTCAGCCTGTGTGATAGACGCATCAATCGTTCATCCTCCCGTGGGCTTCTCCCGCCCGCAAGCGCGAGAGTTCTTGACGGGCCGGGCTCAGTACGGGGCCGCCCTAATGCGTCCGCCGTGCCACGCGTCTAAATCTCGTTCGTCCATCACATAAAGGAACCGCCTCATAGACTTACATAGTACCAACCGGCGGCACGGCGGAGGCGGGCTCAGACAGGCTGCATCGTTAAAATACAGGGGGTTTCCGGAAGTAAGACAGCCCGCAGCCGTCCCCTTCCGTCTGCCTGCCGACAGGTTCCCTGTCTTACGCGGGCCTGCTTACCCGTCCGCCTCTCTGCCCGTGTGACCGCGTAACAGCCCGGACGTTCTACAAATGCGCGCTTACGTACTCTTGAGGCGCCTGCCCCTCCTGCGTCCCATCAACGTAGCGCCGTGGGTTTACGACACCCGGCGGCCGCCGGCACAGCCGGGAGGGGAGGCGGCCTGTGGCTGGCATCTTGTTTGCACCCGTGTTGACCGGGGGAAACTGCCATGAGAAAACCTGCCGTACTCGTCGCGCTCGTCACGGTCGCGTGCTGCCTGACGCTCACGACGACTTCGCCCGTCGTCTTCGCCCAGGCCCGGGGCAGTAGGGTCGCGCTCTCGGCCGCGGATCAACGGACGGTCTCCGCCTTCGAGAACCGCGTGCGGGAGTACGCCGACATGCGCGAGCGGCTCGAAGAGAGGCTGCCGAAGCTCTCCAAGGACGCCAAGCCCGCGGAGATCGAGCGGCACAAGGCCGCCTTCCAGGAGTTGGTGCGTTCGGCGCGGACGGGTGCGAAGCAGGGCGACGTCTTCACGCCCGAGGCCGCCAGCTTCATCCGCGCGTTAATCAGGGACGAGTACAAGGGGAAGGAGCGCGCCGAGCTGCGCGAGGAGGTTCTGGTCGAGGCGGAGAACAAGGCCGTGCCCGCGCGCGTCAACTACCCCTACCCCGAGACGCAGGAGCTGCTTGAGATGCCGCCCACGCTCCTGCTGCGGCTCCCGCAACTGCCCAAGCAGGTCAGGTACCGCTTCGTCCGCAACAACCTGTTCCTCGTCGACCGCGAGAACGGGCTCATCGTCGACTTCATGACCGACGTGCTGCCGAAGTCGGAGGCAAAGGTGCAGCCCGCCCCGGCCTCTTCCGGCGACACCCTGCCCGCCGGCCGCGCGGCCGCGCCCGCCGCGGTCAACCCTGCGCTGAAGCTGACGCTCCCCAACAGGGACGACTCCGTGCGCTTCCTGGTCGTCGGCGACACGGGCACGGGGAGCCGCCAGCAGAACGAGCTGGCGCGGCTGATGCTCGGCTACCGGCAGGCGTTCCCCTTCGAGTTCGCCCTGCTGATGGGCGACAATATGTACGGCGGCGAGAAGGCCGAGGACTACAAGGCGAAGTTCGAGGACGTGTACAAGCCACTCCTGGACCAGAAGGTGAAGTTCTACGCCACGCTCGGCAACCACGACGAGTCGAACCAGCGCTTCTACGAACAGTTCAACATGAACGGCGAGGAGTACTACAACTTCAAGAAGGGGCCGGTCTCCTTCTACGCGCTCAACAGCAACTACATGGACAAGAAGCAGCTCGCGTGGTTCGAGGAGAAGCTCAAGGCCGACACGTCCGCCTGGAAGGTCGCCTTCTTCCACCACCCGCCCTACTCGTCGGGCGGCAAGCACGGCTCGGAGGTCGAGCTGCGTGAGGTGGTGGAGCCGCTCTTCGTCCGCTACGGGGTTAACGTCGTGCTGGCCGGGCACGAGCACTTCTACGAGCGCGTCAAGCCGCAGAAGGGCGTCTACTACTTCATCTCGGGCGCGGGCGGCAAACTCCGCAAGGGCGACGTCCAGAAGGGGTCGCCACTCACGGCCAAAGCTTACGACGCCGACATGTCCTTCATGCTCGTCGAGATGACCAAGGACGAGATGCACTTCCAGGTCATCTCGCGCACCGGCGAGACCGTGGACTCGGGGGTGCTGCCCAACCAGCGGAGGGCGGTGAACGCTTCCAGGTAGCCCGCCCGCAAGGGCGGAAACGACTCTCCCCTCGACGAAAGGATGTGCCCGTGATTCTTGAGCCGAAATTTATCGTCGCGCCTCTCCTCCTTACTCTCCTGGCACTGCCGGCCGCCGCGCAGCAGAAGCCCTGCTTCACGCGCGAGGCGCGGGCCGCCGCCGAGCGGAAGGCTAAGGTCTGGCAGGAGCCCGACCCCTCTTACGACCCCGTCCTCGGCTACAGCCCCGACAAGGGGCCTGTCAAAGGCGCGCCCGAGGTGGACGAGGCCGGGCTCGCCAAGCCCTTCAAGTGCGTCGCGAACAAAGACCCGCGCCCGGGCTCCGGCACCACGCCGAAGTTCCACTGCTCGGTCGAGGGCGTCACGGGCGAAGACGGCGAGCCCATCCGCTACAAGGTGAAGCCGCACTTCAAGGGCCAGTCGAAGGAGAAAAGGAACGGCGAGGTCTACGGCGAGTTCCTCGCCTCGCGCTTCTCGAAGGCGCTGGGCTTCTTCGCCGACGACGCGTGGGTGGCCGACGTCACCTGCCCCGACTGCGAGAAGAGCCTGACGAGCGGATTCCAGGGGGCGCGCTTCGAGCCCTTCCAGCCCGCCGCCGGCATCGAGCTCCACGTCGGCAATGGCATCGACGCGAACTGCGACGGGAAGGACTCCGCGCCGCTGGCCGAGACGCTGGGGCGGCTGCTCCAGGCGGGGGCGCCCCGCGCCGAGATCGACGCCTTCAAGCTCTGGCTCGCCTTCATCGACCACGGCGACACGAAGACCGACAACCACAAGTTCGCCTGCCTCAAGTGGGCGAAGGGCGCCGACGGCGCCCTGACCTGCGAGGAGGGGCAGGCCGTCTACTACGTCAGCGACATGGGCTCGACCTTCGGCCACTCGGGCGACAGCGAGAAGAAGGCGAGGCTCGCGGCGTGGGGCGGTAAAGACCCGATCCGCGTGAGCGGCGGCCGCTGCTCGACGACCGCCAAGAGCGTGGGCGACGCGAACGTGAGCGAGGAGGGGCGCCAGCTCCTGGCCACGGGGCTCCAGAGGCTGCTCGACGCGGAGGCGAAGGACGGCTTAATCACAAAGGTCTTCCGGGCCTCGCGCAATCACGAGCGCGACCAGCCCGCGGAGGCTTGGGCGGCGGAGTTCGTGCGCAAGGCCAAGACCGTCATCGACGCGCGCTGCTCTAACTGACGGCCGGCGGGAGGCTCCGTCGGCGCGGCGGGGAACTCGGGATAAAAGACAAAGCCTCGTGACGGAGGGGGCGGTACGATGTGCCCCGTGTAGTCACGCCGCCCTTTCGGGGGAGGGGGCGGCTGAGACAGCCCAAAGCAGAAGCGCGGGACGCCGAGGGGAGACGGCATCCCGCGCTTCTGCTTTCAGGCAGCTCAGCCCTATTGCGGTTGGCAGTCGGGTGAAAGCGGGAGCGAGTTAACACAGAGGCACGGAGGCACGGCTTGATGCGATATAACTCAACGAGCTGTGTCTCCGTGTCTCCGTGTCGAAAGCTCACTCCATATCCACTCGGATGAAAACCGCTTTAGTGGATGCCCGAGCTCATCTCCGCGGCCGCGGCTTATGCGAGGTAGACGTGGCCCCGGTTCACTTCCTTCCTGTTTGTCCCCCGCAGAGAGCCTCGCCGGTTCGCGCCCCCGTGCCTTCCTGCTAAGATAGCCGCCATGCATCCGCTCGGGTTGAATGACGAAGACGAGAGGCGCTCTGACCGGCGTTACAAGGTGAGCTTCCGCGTCTCCCTGTTCCGCGGAGAGTCCCCGGAGGTCGAGGGCGAAGTCTCCGACCTGAGCGCGGGCGGCTGCTTCGTCGAGAGCGGCGAGGAGGTGCGGGAGGGTGACCTGGTGAAGCTCCGTTTCGACCTCCCGGGTCAGGCTGAGCTCACCGTCTGGGGTAACGTCGTCTTCTGGGTGAGAGACACGGGCTTCGGCATCCGCTTCTCCGCCTTCTCGCAGGGGGGCGCGCGCGACAGGCTGGAGGCGATTCTGGAGAAGGAGGCCGGGCGCTCTTGACCCTCACGCCCCGACCTGAACGTCTCGTGCCCGACCCTTCAAGGAATTCGTCTACCGTGTCAGCCCTCGCGCCGCACGAGTTCGAAAGCCTACCTCGCCGTGTGCAGAGTTGCTTCGTCCGCCACCGACGCCTCCCGTCCGGAGTCGAAGGCCGTCGCCCTCAGCCGTACAGTAATCCGCTGACGGTCTTCTCCAGTTGGGGCATGTCGAGCGGCTTCCTGATGTACGCGTCGCAGCCGGCCTCGCGGGCCGCCTCCTCGATGCCGAACGTGTCGTAGGCGGTGACGGCGATGATCGGCACGCCCGCGCACCTCTCGTCGTAACGCCGTATCGTCTGCGCGGCCGTGAGCCCGTCCACCTCGGGCATGTTCAGGTCCAACAGGATCAGGTCGGGACAGAACCCTTCGATGATCTCCAACGCCTCGCGCCCGTTCGAGGCTTCGATCACCCTGTAGCCCCACCTCTCCAACTCCAGCCTGATGACCGCGCGCGTGTCGCCGCTGTCCTCGACCACGAGAACTGTCGGGATGCCCCCCTCGAACTTGCTCACGCCCACAAAGCCCCCCATGTCCGACTCCTTCGGCCGTGCAACTGACGTGCACCTCGGCGGTATGAATTTTGTTTGATTGAACCGGTCGCATTTAAGTAAGAGGGGTGACATTAACTGTTCGACTTCCAGTAAGTTAGTCGGCGGGTGAAGTTACGGCGGCCGAAACACCGGGAATGAGGACGCGGCCGGCTTGTTATTTTTCTGTTGCGAAATCCATCACTTATGTTTGTTAAACGCATGGCCTGAGTACGCCCCGAACACTCCAAGCCTCCCTCGGGTCATATGGCCGATTCTTTAATTCGTTGGCCGTTTCTCCGACCACCTCCTCTGGCGGTCCCGACGGGTGGCGTAAATTCTGGCGAAAAGCGCCGAGACGGGACGGGAATCCCGTGAGAATAATGCGTTATCAACTACCGACCCGTCGGCGGCTGGAATAGCCCTTGCCCTCTGAGCATCGACGTAGGGGCGGGCGCACTGAAGTTTTACAGACCGCCCATTCCAGGCAGTTCCGCAACCCAGACACATGCAAGAACCTCGCGCGCCGGTGAAGACGGTCCTGGTGGTCGAAGACTACGCCGACAGCCGCATCATGCTCGGCCGGCTGCTGGAGATGAGCGGCTACAGGGTTCTGGAGGCGGCGGACGGGCGCGAGGCCGTGGAGATAGCCGAGCGGGAGCGCCCGTCCGTAGTCCTGATGGATATCCAGATGCCCGTGCTCGACGGCTTCACGGCGACCAGTATCATCCGCCGCGTCGAGAGCACCTGCCGCATCCCCGTCGTCGCCGTTTCGGCGCAGTGCACACAAGATTTTATGGCCGCGGCCGCGAGGGTGGGCTGCGACCACTTCGTCCCCAAGCCTGTGGATTTCGACAAGCTCCTGGAGGTCGTCCGGGAGTATACGGAAGGGGCCGACGCGCGTGTCTACGACGCCCCTCCGGAGGCTTTAACCATCAGACAACCCTGCGTGTGAGTGGTGCGGCCTCACCCGTTTGCTCTCCCCGAGCTACAGAACAGAGGGATGCAAGACCGCATGAACGTATACGGGACGGCCGCGTGCGCGGGCTGGGCCGAGAGCCTGCGCTCGTCCGACGCACGACAGGTGTGGGGCCGCCTGCACCGCCTCGTCCGCAACCACCCGCTCGTCCGAACGTCGTCGGCCACGTCTCTGGCGGAGTGGGCCGCGCCCGACTCGCACGAAGACCTCACGCAGGAGCTGTTCGTCACGCTGCTCGGCAAAGACCGCTTCCGCCACTACCTCGACGCGGGCATGACCGACCGCGAAATCGAGACCGAGATCGCGCAGATCGAGCTGACCAACCTGCTGACGACGGGCTTGCGCAAACGCTACCCCGAGTCTTACAGGCTCGCGCGGCGCATCTCCGTACTCCTCGGGAAGAGCCGCAGGTTCCGGCGCTTCGACGACGCCGCGAGGGCCGGCGGGCGGCACCTGCGCCTGACCGGGCAGGTCTACGGGCTGAGCCACTGGCCCGACGGGATGCCGAGCCGGCCTGCGGACGAGCTGGAGCGCAGGGTCGGCCGTGTCCCCGTGCGGCGGCGCGACCTGAAGGTGAAAGGCTGCTCCGGCGACACACAGCTCGTCATCGGCAACGCCGAGCTTGAGGGGTTGATGGTCGAGGTGCTCGAAGTGATGGACGCGCCGGCCGACGTGAGGACGTTGCGCCAGCTCGTGATGTCAAGGCTGCCGCTCCTGGACGCTCACGTCAGCCAGTTCAGCCCGGCGGCGGACGAAGAGGAAGGCAAGGACAGACCCTTCGAGCCGGCGGACGGGAAGCCTTCGCCCGAGCAGGAGGCGCTCACGCGTGAGTTGGAGCGGCGCTCGGGCGAGCGCGTGGAAGAGTTCTTCCGCTACCTGAGCACGGAGGTCAAAGGAAAGGCGAGGCAGTACGAGCGAATACTCGGCGTCTTGTGGCACTGCTACCTGAGCCCCGAGCATCCGACTCAGATGGAGTTGGCGGCGCGGCTCGGCGTCTCAGACTCGCTCGTCTCCGACTACCGCCGCCGCATCGAGCGGGCGCTGCGCTCGCTCTCGCTCACCTCGTTCGAGGAGGCCCGCAGCTTCGAGGGTGAGCTGCTCCTCCGCGTGAAAGGCTGTGTGGGGGATGCGGCCGTCCCGCGGCGATGCGATGACGAGTATGCGCCCCGGGCGACCCCGCACAGGCCGAAGCACCGCGCCGACAGTCTGGTCGCGTGATGCCGGCGAGGCGATAGATACTGCGGAGCCACCCGGATGGATTCTGAAAGTACATATGCCGGGCCGGAGAGGCGCGAGTCGCCGCGCTACAACGTCAGCCTGCGTGCGCGCTGGGGCGGCGGCGAGTGGGCCGGGCGGCAGGGCACCGTGACGAACCTCAGCGCGGACGGCTGCTTCGTCGTGGCCGACGACCCGGTCGTCGAAGGAGAGCTGGTGCAGGTGCAGGTCGAGTTGTCAGAGGGGGAGGCGCTGACGCTCTGGGGGAACGTCATCCACGGGGTCGAAGGTCAGGGCTTCGCCATACGGTTCTCCACCTTCTCACAGGGCGGCGCCCGCGAGCGGCTGCGCCTGCTGCTGCGGAATGCCGGCGGCGCCACCCCTTAAACGTGTGTCACCCCGCCCGGAGCCGCGCGGCCTCGCGCCGTAGATGCCGTGGCGGGCTGAATCGGCGGCGCCCTTACCGGCTCAGTGTGAAGTACGATGCCGCCGCACCCTGCGCCTGCGGGGCGTCCCGGGGGTCGGATTTCGGTTGCCCGCTTTGACGCTACTCCCGGTCGAGCGGCGCGGCGTGTTCTTCGCCGAGTCGCGCCCGCGCCCGCCGCTCCTGTTCAGGATGCCGGCGTGAGGGTTGAACGGGGGCGTCGGTAACGTGACCCTGCCGACCCTGCGCCCCTGCCCGCCCCTGTACACACCGATACCCTGGCCGCGCGCCGGTGCGGGCGTCTCCAGGAAGAAGACGCATAGCAGGACGGCGGCCGTAGACACTCCTGTAATAAGTCGTTTATTCAATCCAGACTCTCCTTCGACTTTGTCGCTCGCACGGGGTGACGGCTAATAAGGCGCGGCCCGCCGGTGAGCGTTCCCACCAGCCGCTCGGGATACTTCATAAGTGGCAACAGCCATACCACTCGGGTGAATTTGCTGTCGCATGTAGACTCAACAGTTTACGAAGGGGTTCCGATGTCAGGCCGTACTCTATGCGTACCCCCGGGTTTCAACGCGATGACATTCCGTCCACGGCCGCCGGACGGGCGTCAACCCGTCCGCGCGCGGGGCGGCATTTCCTGTGCTACTATCCTTACTCCGCTAAAGAACCGACGTCCTTAGTAACCCGTCCGCCGCATGCCGTGGCGGCAGCATGGAAGTGAGGGATGGTTTTATGAAAAGATTTTCGATAGCCGCGCCGCTGCTCGTCGGGCTCTCGGTTTGCGGCCTGTCATGCCAGCGGGCCGCGCGGCCGGGCGCCGACACGACGGCCGCCAACGCGTCGAACGCTTCGGGCGGCGCGCAGGCGGGGGCCGCCTCTCAGCAGCCGGCCGCGCCGCAGACGCAGTTGAAGGTCGGCGACCGCGCCCCCGACTTCGAGTTGACCGACACCGAGGGGCAGAAGGTGAAGCTCAGCGACTTCCGCGGGAAGAAGAACGTGGTGCTCGCCTTCTACGTGCTGGCCTTCACCGGCGGTTGAACGCGCGAGATGAAGGCGTATCAGGCTGATATCGCCAAATTCGAGCAGACGAACACGCAGGTCTTAGGCATCAGCGTGGACAGCTTCGCCGCCAACCGCCGCTTCAAGGAGGACATCGGCGCGACCTTCCCGCTGCTGAGCGACTTCAAGCGCAAGGCCGTCCGCGACTACGGCATCTTCGACGAGGAGGGCGGCTACGGCACGCGCGCCACCTTCACCGTAGACAAGGAAGGCATCATCCGCCACATCGAGCAGGGCAAGTCGGCCATCGACCCGACGGGCGCCTACCAGTCGTGCGAGGCGCTGTGATGGGCGGCTGAAGCGTACTCAGGCCCCGGCCGGCGCTACCACCACCTAAAGCGGTTTTCATCCGAGCGGGTATGAAGTGAGCTTTCGACACGGAGACACGGAGACACAAAGACACAGCTTGTTGAGTAATCTCTTCAAGCCGTGTCTTTGTGTCTCCGTGTCTCCGTGTTAAATCGCTCCCGCTTTCGCTCAACTGCCAACTGCAATAGTTCCCGCCCTGTAAATTCTGGTAGCCTATCCCTGGCATGTTTTAACGGCGCTGCCCGAGGCGCGGGGGCCTGCGTACTTAACTCGGCTGCGGCGGCCGCCATATTCGTTACACTCTTGAGAGCGCGAATGAGTTCATCCACTCCGGTTAAGAGTCGTGACCTGCTGGGCAGGGTGCTGGACATCGAGGGCGAGAGCGAGGGGAGCAGGATAGCGGCGTCGTACTACGACTACGAGACCGAGACGTCCTGGAGCTTCAGGGGCGACTCGTGGTTCCACGCCGCCAGCACGATGAAGGTGGCCGTCCTCCTCGGCCTGTTCGCCGCCGCCGGCCAGGGGAGGTTCGGCCTGTCCGCGAACCTCCACGTCCGGAACCGCTTCTTCAGCGTGGTCGACGGAAAGCCCTTCTGCCTCGAATACGAGCGCGACTCCGGCTCGGCCGTCTACGCGTCGCTGGGGAAGACCATGAAGCTGTCGGAACTGGCCCGGCACATGATCGCGACGAGCAACAACCTGGCGACGAACCTGCTCCTGGACCTCATCGGGGTCGAGCAGGTCAGGGCCACTCTGGCCGGGCTCGGGGTCGAGGGGGTGGATGTGCGCCGCGGGGTCGAGGACGCCAAGGCGTTCGACGCCGGCGTCAACAACACGATCACGGCCAACGGCCTCCTGAGCATGTTCCGCGTCTTACAGGAGGGCCGGGGGTTCCCGGCCGAGGACGCGCAGAGGATGCTCGAAATCCTTTTCCAGCAGGAGTACAACAGCGGGATACCCGCGGGGCTGCCCGAAGGGGCGAGGGCCGAAGCCCGCGTCGCGCACAAGACGGGCAACATCTCCACCGTCTCCCACGACGCGGGGCTGGTCTTCCTCAAAAACAGGAAGCCTTACGCCCTCAGCGTACTCACCTCCTGGGAGCCGGGCGCGTCCGGCCACCCCGAAACCATCGCCAACGTTTCGAGGGCCGTCTACGAGCACCTGCTTGAGTCGCAGCAGTCATTCCGGTGAAACATGATCGACAGCCGCCCGCCCGCACTTAAGATCGTCGACGCCTGCGCCCTGGACGAGAGCTACCGAAAGCTCCTCAGGCCCGGCGAACTCTTACACGACCGCGAGGGCCGTCCGCGCAGGCTCCCGCGCTTCTTCTACGAGGTGGGCTCCTGGCAGACGGCGCTCGACGTGAGGCTGACGCCGCACTTCAGCCTGTGGGAGTTCGTCAACATAGACCTGCGCGAGGCGGAGGAGATTCGGACGTTCCCGAGGTACGTGCCCTGCGCCGTCGCCCTGACGGCCGCCTACCTCGAACTCCTCAGGGAGAAGGTCGGCACGTACGTCCACATCGCGGCCAACGGCGGGTACCGCTCGCCGGCGCACGCGCTCACGACCTCCGCCTCGACGCACAACTGGGCCACGGCGGTGAACATCTACCGGGTGGGCAACGACTACCTGGACACGAAAGAGAAGATAGAGCGGTACGCGCAGCTCGCGGCGTCCGTGATGCCGTCCGCCTGGGCGCGGCCGTTCGGGTACTCGCCGGGGTTCACGATGGATCACCTGCACGTCGATCTGGGCTACGTGACCGTCGTCCCGCACGGCTTTTCCGACGACTGAAGTTATAGGTGTACGAGCAATGGGGGGGAAGAAGAAGAACAAGAAGGGTCAGGGGTCGACTGCCGCCGCCGCGCCGCGCGGCGAAGGCCCGCCGCCGCTGAAGCACCCGGCGACGGGCATCGAGTCCGAGTTCATCTTCGTGCTCGACGAGCGGGAGGTTAACCCGAAAGACGTCTTCGCCGACCCGCGGGGCTTCATCAGGGGCGAGCTGATGCACAGGGTCGGCTCCTCCTTCCACATCCCGACGGGCGGCGCGGTCTATTTCGACAACGGCGTCATCGAGGTGGCGACGCCGCTCGTCGAGATCGAGAGGGGCTGCGCCGTCAGGGCCGGCCGCTCGCTCTGGGAGTCGATCATGTTCGTCCGGGACGAGCTTGACGACTGGGAGAGGCGCACGGGGCACAGCACACGCCTGCGGGCCTTCAGCACGCACTACAACGTCTCCTTCGACGTGCCGGAGGCCGGGCGCGCGAAGGGCAAGACCGTCGAGAAGTGTGCGCTGCTTCTGTCCTACATCCTGCCGGCGCCCGTCATGCTGCTCGCGGCGAACAAGCGCTCGACGGGCATCGGCGTGCGCCCGCGCGGCGACCGGGTGGAGGTGACCGCGGACTTCACGCCCAGTTCCTCGCTCATGATCGCGACGGCCACGCTGGTGGTGGGCGTCGTCCGCGAAGTGCTGAGGTGGGAGTCCTTCGAGCTGGGGCAACTGGAGCGGAAGGGCATCCCGCGCATCAAGGGTTTCAAGCCCATGCCGCACACCTCGCGCAAAGGGTGGCTCGCACGCTTCAGTTGCTTCCCCCGCAACCCGTTCGCCGAAGACCCGGACGCACGCGTCTGGGAGACCGCCGGGGCGGGGCGGAGGACGACCCACGAGCTGACAGGCCCCGTCTCCATGCGGGAGATCGCACAAGCGGTGCTCGGCCGCTTCACGAGGGCGATAGCCAGGGTAGCCGACCCCTTCACCCTGCGGCTCATCCAGACGGTGATCGGCGGCTCGGCCCCCTCGCTTCTGCAACTGCCCGACCGGCCCGAGTCCTACGAGAACGTCGGGAGGCTTTGCCGCTGGGAGCGGATATTCCCCGAGCGGCTGCTCTCGCGCTCGCAGTACGAGAGGATTCTGATCAGGGCCATCTCGGGGAGGAAGCTGACGCTGGGCGGGGAGGAGTACACGCCCGTCGGCATGAAGGGCTGGACGAGCGTCATCTTCGTGCGGGACGCCGACGCCACACGGCACTCGCTGAGCATCGATTTCCTCTTAGACTACCTTGATTACTGGGAGCGCTCCTGAAGCGGTTCTCATCCGAGTGGGTATGAAGTGAGCTTTCGACACAGAGACACGGAGACACGGAGACACGGCTTCGGGCGTATAACTCAAGAAGCCGTGTCTCTGTGTCTCTGTGTTAAATCGTTCCCGCTTCCACCCAACTGCCAACTGCAATCAGTCAGAGAAGGACGTGTGCGACCCGGCTCGACGGTGAACGGCATGCGCCCGGCCGGGGCCTCACTTAGCCAGCCGGTTGTACTTCCTCAGCGCCTCCCTCAGCCGTTCGTGCGGGATGGCGTAGACGGTGTTGCCGTTAACGCCCGTCATGGTCTCGGCGGCGACCATCGCGTTGATGATGGCCTCCTCGGTCGCCTGCACGGTCGCCGCGAAGAGGGGGTTGATGCGGTCGTTCGGCAGCATCTGTAGGCCGACCGTGTCCGCGTTCTTCGCCGCGCCCGGGTTGGCGGTCGAGAAGGCTATGAAGATGTCCCCGGACGAGTTGCCGCCGATGCCGCCGTTCCTCGCTATCCCGAGCGCCGCCCGCCGCGCGAGGCGCTTGAGCTGGTGCGGCAGCAGCGGGGCGTCCGTCGCGACGACGACGATGATCGAGCCCGTGTCGGGCTGTGCCCCCTCTTTCGGCATCAGGTCGGCTATCTCCTTCCCCACCGGCACGCCCGCGACCGTCAGCCCGCTCCGCGCCCCGTAGTTCGCCTGCACGAGCACGCCGACCGTGTACCCCCCGCCCCCCGCGTCCAGTCTCCTGGAGGCCGTGCCGGTGCCGCCCTTGAACTGGTGCGCCACCATCCCCGTCCCGCCCCCGACGTTCCCCTCGGCGACCGCGCCCGGCCGCGCCCCTTCGAGCGCCTGAAAGACGTGCTCCGGTTTGACGTGGAAGCCGTTGATGTCGTTCAGAAACCCGTCCCACGTCTCGGCGACGACGGGCAGCGACCACGGCTGGAAGGTCTTGCCCTGGCGCCGCATCTGCCAGGCGATGACGGCGTCGCGCACCACGCCGACGCTGTGGGTGTTCGTAATCAGCACCGGCCCCTCCAGGAAGCCCGACTCCTCCACCCAAGTCGTGCCCGTCATCTCGCCGTTGCCGTTGAGCGTGAACCAGCCGGCGAACACCTGGTCGGTCGAGTCCTTGCCCCTCGGCAGCACGGCGGTCACGCCCGTCCTGACAGGCCCCTTGCCGACCGAGAGCTTCCCCTCCCCGGAGATGAGCGTCGTCTGGCCGACCTCGACGCCCGCCACGTCGGTGATCGCGTTGAGCCGCCCGGGCGTGCCCTCGAAGGGGATGCCGAGGTCGCGTGCGCGCGGTTTTGCCTGTGGGCGTGCCATGACTGAGAGTGCGAGCAGGACGAGCAGGACGCCAAAGACTCTTTTCATCTCGACCACCCTCTCCGGGTAGGCTACTGTTGCGTCAGTATATTTATATTACAGCGGCGTGCGTTCGAGTGCGAGCGTGACGACCAGGTCAGAACCGCCCGCGGTAGCGGGTGAGCCTCTGCTACCCGCGGCGGCCGTCTCGCACAGGCCCACCCGCTACCGCGGGCGGTTCTGACCTGCCTGGCCTGCGCCGGTCGCATCCCAACGCACGCCGCTGTAAGAAACAAAAAAGGCGGGAGGGTTGTCGAACCCTCCCGCCCTGCCTCTCACGAACCCGCGGGTCGTGGTTAACTACGGCGTCCCGAAGCGGCGGCGGTACTCCTGCGAGACGATGAAGGCTCTCACCATCTCGGCCGCGCGGTAGTCGCCCCCGAACCGGTTGAGCTTCTCCAGCCAGGAGTTGTAGCCCTGGAAGTCCAGGTTCGGCTCGGGCGGGTCGTCGGGGTTGCGGCGGAGGTAGCCGAAGTACTGCATCAGCACGAAGGCGCGGTTGAACTCGCGCCGCCTGAACTCCGCGTTCTCGGCCACCTCACGCAGCGCCTGCGCGCGCGTGAGCGCGCCCGCGTCCAACCGCGAGACGAGGCTGTCGCGCTCGGCCGGCGAGAGCGCGCCGCCCGTGTTCGCGTTCAGCGTGTCGACGAACTGCGCGTTCGTGGCCGCGGCGAAGGCGGACGTGAAGCGGCGGCGCTGCGCGAGCGCGGCGACCCACGCCTGCTTGTTCGCCTCAAGCTGCTGCTCCCAACCGGCCTGGTGGACGACCACGCCGCGGCCGACCTCCTGCGTCTCCGGCAGGAACTCCTGAATCGTGAGGGGCACGGGCTTGTTCGGGATGTTGCCGAAGGCCGCCTTGTAGACGCGGTAGACGAAGAAGCCGGTCTCCTGGAACTCGATGGAGAGGAAGAAGGCCGCGCTGGTGTCGATGCGCTTGACCTCCCGGCAGCCGGCGTTGGCGCCGCACGACTCGATGTTATTAACCCAGAAGGACCAGCCCGACTGATCCGGCTCGCGGTTGAGGAAGTCGAGGTAGTGCTGGCGGACGAAGAACTGCGACTCGTCGATGGGGTTAGGCGACTGCGTGAAGGCCGGGTAGCGCGCCATCGAGTTGATGGTGTTCTGGTCGCAGGCCGTGACCTTCAGGGGCATGTTGTTGGCCTGGTCGTTGACGTTGCAGATGTAGTTCATCACGCTCGCGCCGCGGGGCTGCGCGCAGGGGTTCTCGCCGCCGGCCGGGTGGTCGAGCCCCAGAGTGTGCCCGACCTCGTGCAGCGTGATCTTGATGATGAACTCCTCGTAGCCGGTCTGCGCGGGGTTGGCGATGAGCGTCGAGGTGCCCGCGAAGACGGCGTTCGGGTCGTAGGTGAGCGTGGCCGAGACGACCGTGCCGTCGGGCGTGAACTGCTTCTGGGCGAAGGCCGGGGTGTTGCCGCCCAGGCTGCCGTTGAGGAGGCGGAACTGAAAATTCTGCCCCGTGAAGTCCTCCTCGAAGCGGACGCGCGCGTTGTTGACGCTGCCCGCGCGGCTCCACTCCGCCAGCGCCCAGCGGGCCAGGCGCTTCTGCTCGGCGTTCATGTTCGCGTCGAGGAAGAAGCGCACGGTCGCGCCGCGCCCCCAGCCGATGTTGTCCGCGGTCGGGCACTGCGCGCGGGCCGCGACGCCTGCTCCTAAAAGAATCGTGGAGAAGGCCACCAAAGACAGAGCGCGGGCGAGAGCATTTTTATGAATTGACCACAGCTTCATCTCGAAAACCCCCTTGACTGACGGCCGGCCGGGAGAGACTTTGAGGGCCGTCCTGTTTTTCACCCGGGGAGAGTGGCAAACCTCGACTGATACTCTTTTCGTACAGATGATCGACGGCCTTACGTGATAAGCAAATCAGATGCCGTCTCGGGTCTTCATGCCGGGCGACCCGCCCCGCCTCCCGCCGGCCTCCGCGCGGCACGGCGAGGCCGTAGCTCAACTTCTCAAGGACGGCCACCGGCAGGACGGGGCGGTGGCCGCCGACTCACAGTTAACTTCTCACGCGCGGCTCACGAATTTGGTGGCAGGAATCGGATAGATTCGAACGGAACTCGCGGCGATAATACGCAGGGTAATTTCTCCCGGAGGTCGTTATGGGATTTCAAATATCCGGACTTGACGGAGAACAATTTAAGGGCAGCGGCCGCACCCCGACCTGCCGCTCGACGTCCAGGGGACGGCCTTCCAGAGAAGGGTCTGGGAGGAGTTGCGCCGCATCCCGCCGGGTCAGACCGCCTCGTACGGAGAGATCGCCGAACGCGTCGGCCGACCCACGGCCGCGCGGGCGGTCGCGCGCGCCTGCGCGACCAACCCGGTCGCGCTCGTCACGCCCTGCCATCGCGTCGTCGGCCGGGACGGAAGCGTCAGCGGCTACCGCTGGGGCGTCGCGCGCAAACGGAAGTTACTGGAGCGGGAGCATGGCCCGAGAAAAAATTGAGCGCCGCGCCGGGCGTGAACTCAATGGTTTGCCCTTCTTTGTCCGCGGCGCGATAGAGGTACTTACGTGTCTTCCCGACCTTGATATGGGTCTCGTCCACACGATACGACGTGCCGCTCACTTCACGTCGGGTCGGACGTTCGCCTATTTCCCGCCGCCCCACGCGAGCGTCGGCAGGGCCTTGGTGACGACGCGCGTGTTGTAACGCTCGACGTAAGCCTGGCGTTCGGGCGTCAGGGGGTGCGCGCGGGATGCGTCGTACGGGTAGCGCTTCATCCCGTGGAAGGGCAGCGGCGCGACCTGTTCGGGGCTCGCGGAGTGGATGTTCATCTCCTTGCTGAAGCCGTCGGCGTAGAGCAGGAACGTGCGCGTCCAGCCGTCGGGCAGTGCGGGGAGCGCCGAGGCGTCGAACGAGAGGCTGACCTCGTCGCCCGCGCGCGAGACGACGAACATGTCGTCCGCGACCTTCAGAAGCTCGCGCACGTCGCCCTCGCGCGTGAAGCTGCCCGTGAACGCCATCCAGGGCGAGGCGTGCGAGACGCGCGCGTAGTCGTAAGCGAGAGGCTCGCGCCCGTCCGGCCTCACCTCCGCCGAGAAGCCGCGCCAGCGCAGGGTGGCCGAGGCCGGGTCGAGGCGCGTCAGCTCCAGGGGGGAGTCGTCGACGCCCGCCGCGACCCGAATCTGGTCCCAGTAGACGCGCATGTTCGTGACGATGCGCACCTCGCGGCTCTCGGAGGGGAACTTGCCCGTCAGGTCAACGACGAGCGTCTGCGGCCTCCCGACGGGGATGCCGATGTTCCCGACGACCGTCCGCCAGTTCCCCTCAACATCTTTGACCTGGAGCGAAGGAAACTTCAGCCCCAACCCGCGCTGCGACGCCGCCACGTTATCGCTCGACCAGGCGTAGTCCGTCCAGCCCGTCAGGAGAAGGAGGGTTCTGGGTGTTGGGTGTTGGGTGTTGGGTGCTCTTCTTCCCATCACCTGAAACCCCAAACCCGGAACCCTCCGTCCCGAGGTCGAGCGTCAACGCGTGCTCTTCGGCGTAGCCGCGGATGGGGAGGAGCTTGAAGTCGTCCGGGTACGTCCGGTCGGGTCGGGCGAGGCGCGCGAGCACGTCGTGGCCGTGCTCGTCGGTCGCGGCGGCGGGCGGGCGCGCGCCCTTCGCCGCGTAGAGCTTGAAGTCGGGCGGCGCGTCGCGCAGCCCCTCGTCCGGGTAGACCTCGACGCCCGAGGGGTGCGCGACGGCGATAAGCTGTAGGCGGTCGACGAAGAGCGCCTCCTCAAGCTCGTTCGTCACGCGCAGCTCGTAGCGGCCGTCTTTCTCTTTGAGCTGGTCGCCGCGGATGCGCACGTACTCGTCGGGGTCGGGCATGTTGTACTGTCCCGGCCCGGCCCACGCGCCCGTCTCGCCCGCGCCCATGAAGTCCGTGACGAACTCGAAGCGCTCGCCGTTCCAAGCGTAGAGGAACGGGCAGGACGAAGGCTTGCGGTCAAGCTCCGTGACCCTGAACGCGCCCGGCACGACGCCCGCGTCCGGCTTCGACGCGGCCGCCGTCTGCGTCTCGGCCTGCACCACGCCCGAGGGCCAGAGTATCCGCACGGCGTCGGCCGAGGCGCGTTGCCCCAGCCCGAAGATGACGTCGGCGGGCGCGGGCGCAGGGCTCGCCGAGTAGCTCTCAAGTTTCTGTTGCAGGCTGCCCGCGCGCAGCTCCACCTTCGCGCCGACCCCGCTGCGGTTGCTCACCTTGCCGGCGAGCCCGACGCGCAAGCTTCGGTTGCGGCTGCCGCCCTCGTTGCGCGCGACGCCGAGCCACCCCGCCTTACCCTGAAGTGTCGAGCCGACGATTAAGTCAACGTCGCCGTCCACGTCCACGTCGCCCGAGGCCAGAGAGAGCTGGCCCGCTTCCGTCTCGCCGCCGAGCGTTCCTTTCACGGCCTGCGCGCTCACGTCCGCCCAGCCGTCGCCCGTGTTGCGCAGCACGCGCAACGTCGCGCCGCCCTTCTGCGTGCGCCAGAGGGTCAGAAGGTCGAGCAGCCCGTCGTTGTCGTAGTCGAGGAACTGCGCCGCCGCGGGCTCGCCCGCCTGCGACAAAGGCCACGCGTTAATACGGAAGCGGCCCTTTCCGTCACTCAGCGCGAACTCGCCCGCGCCCTCCGCGCGCGAGAAGTAGAAGTCCGTGAACCCGTCCTTGTTCACGTCGCCCGCGGCGACGGGGCCGAGGCCGCCGCCCTTGAGTTCGAGCCCCGCCTCGGCCGCGACGTTGCGGAACGTGCCGTCGCGCAGGTTCTTCCAGAGCGCGGGCGGCCCCGCGTCGCCGACGACGAGCAGGTCAACGTCGCGCCGGTTGTCGTAATCGGTCGGGACGACCGCGACCGCGCGGCCGCTCGGCGGGCTGATCTTCGACGCCGCCGTCACGTCCGCGAAGGTGCCGTCGCCGTTGTTGCGCAGGAGCAGGCCCGCGGCGACGAAGATGTCGAGGTCGCCGTCGTGGTCGGCGTCCACAAACGCGGCCCCGCCCGAAGCGTTCGCGCGCGCGGGGACGCGCGCCGCCGCGGTCGCGTCTTTAAAGCGCCCGCCGCCCTCGTTGTGAAAGAGCGCGAGCGAGTCGGTAGAGATGACAAAGAGGTCGGGCCTCTCGTCGTTGTCGTAGTCGCCCGCGACGGCGCCGAGCACCGCGCCCTTCGCGTCCGCGGGCAGGCCCGACGCGGCCGTCACGTCTATGAACTTCCCGCCGTCGTTGCGGAAGAGTTTTCGCGAGCCGGCGAAGAGGTCGAGGTCTCCGTCAACGTCGAAGTCGAAGAGCAGGGGCGCGCCGCCCGCCGCCGCGGCCGAAGGGGCGATTGCCGCCGTCGCGTCCGCGTATGAGACTTCGGGCGCGCGCTTGTCCACGAGGTCTGCCTCCGCGCCGGTGGAGGCGAGGGCCTCGGCGTAGCGACCCTGTTCGAGGTAGTTCGTGCCGACGGTCGTCGCCGCCCCGCTCGCCCGCAGCGCCTGGAACTGCTGCATCAGGCGCTGCCCCTCCTCGCGCTGCCCCCCGCGTATGAGCGAAGTGCCGAGGTTGTAGAGCGCGGTGCCGTTGTAGGGCTCCTCTTCGAGCGCCGTGCGCAGCGCCGCGACCGCCTCCGGGAACTTGCGCTGCTGCACGTAGAGCTGGCCGAGCTGCACGTTCGCGCCCACGTCGCGCGGGTCTATCTTCAGCACGCGCTGGAACGCGGCGACGGCCTCTTCCGTCCGGTTCTGCTGGCGCGCGACGAGGCCGAGGATGTAGTGGGGCTGCGGCGCGTTGGGCGAAGCGGCGGCGGCGGCCTCGGCCTCCTTCTGCGCGGCGGCGAGGTCGGGCACGTTGTAGAGCGCGATGGCGAGGTTCGTGCGCGCGAGCGCGAGCCTGGGGTCGAGCTGAAGCGCGCGGCGGAACTGCTCGGCCCCCTCCTTGTGCTTGAACTGTTCGAGCAGCGCGACGCCGAGGTTGTTGGCGCGGTACGCCTCCTCGCGCGTGCTCCTCGCGGCGGGCGCCTGCGATGACGCCTTAAGCAGCCGGGACGAAGAGACCGAGACGGCCGCCGCCGCCGCGACGACCGCGACGAGCAAGAGGTAACGAGACGACTTCATATAACTTCCCCGATTGACACTAACCCTGAGACGTCTTCACTGGCCCTGCGTCGCCGGGGCAGGCGTCGGCGTCGGCGCAAGGCGTGCGAAGATGATCGGCTCCGCCTTTGTGATTCCCTGCCCCTCTTGAACGACGAGCAGTTGGTTGGCCTTGACCTGCTGGACGGTCGCCCTCTCGCCGCTCGGCCAGACGATTTCGACCGCGTAGATGCGCTCGGTGCCGTCGGGCTTGCCCAGGCCCAGCGTGAGCGTCAGCTCGCTCTGCGAGGCGTAGCTCGAACCCGTGCGAACCATGTTGCGCGTCTTGAAGCCGTTCGCGCCCGTTACCGTCACGCGCGCGCCCACGGCGTCGCGGTTCGAGCGCGTGCCGACGAGCTTCACCTTGAGCACGTCGTTCTGGTTCGCGTTGTCGTTGCGGTAGAGGCGGGCCGGGCCGCCGTTGGCGGTGACGAGCAGGTCGAGGTCGCCGTCGTTGTCGTAGTCGCCGTAGGCCGCGCCGCGGCCGACTACCGCGCGGCCGAGCGAGCGGCCGACGCGCGCAGTCACTTCCTCAAACTTCTTCCGGCCGAGGTTGCGGAAGAGGTGCGGCGGCTGCGCGTAGCGGACGCGCGGCTGCACCTTCTGTATGTCGTCGGAGACGTGCCCGTTGACGGCGAAGATGTCGAGGAGGCCGTCGAGGTCGTAGTCGAAGAAGAAGGTGGCGAAGGTCAGGGACTGCTCGGACATCTTGCCGATGCCGGAGGCGCGCGCCTCGTCGGTGAAGAGCCCGCCGCCGTCGTTGTGGTAGAGCGCCATGCTCTCCGAGGTGAAGTTGCCGATGACGAGGCTCTGGCGGCCCGAGCCGTCGTAGTCGGCCGCGTCCACGCCCATCCCGGCGCGCGCCGCGCCCGACTCGCCGAAGGCGACGCCCGCCGTCAGGGCCTCGTCGGTAAACGTCCCGTTGCCGTTGTTCTTGTAGAGCTTGTTCGGCTCGGTGTCGTTGGCGACGAAGAGGTCGAGGAAGCCGTTGTCGTCGTAGTCGAGCAGCGCGACGCCGAGCGCCTTGCCCGTCGGGTCGTTCAGGCCCGCGCGGTCCGTGGCGTTCTCGAACCGGCCGTCGCCGCGGTTGTGATAGAGCGTCGAGCTTTGGCCCCTGTACTTCTGCGGCGTGCAGTAGGACTTGTTCGTCCCGTCGAGCGTGCAGTTCACGTCCGTCTCCGGCGACCACTCGACGTAGTTGGCGACGAAGAGGTCGAGTTTGCCGTCGCGGTCGTAGTCGAAGAAGGCCGCGCTCGTGCCGAAGCCGGGGTCGCCGACGCCGGCCCGCTGCGTCACGTCCTGGAACTTGCCGCCGCCGAGGTTGCGGTACAGGTGGTCGGGGCCGACCGCGGTGATGTAGACGTCCACGTTGCCGTCGTTGTCGTAGTCGCCGACGGCGCAGCCGATGCCGTAGAAGTTCGCGGCGAGGCCCGCCTCGCGCGTCACGTCGCGGAACGTGCCGTCGCCGTCGTTACGGTAGAGCGCCGAAGAGGTCGCGGGGCCTTTGTTCTCGGGCCACGCGGTCGAGTTGACGAGCAGGATGTCGAGCCAGCCGTCGTTGTCGTAGTCGAGGAAGGCCGCGCCCGCGCCCAAAGTCTCCGGCAGGTACTTCTTGCCCGCCGCGCCGTTGTTGTGCTTGAAACGGAGGCCCGCCTCGGCCGTCACGTCCACGTACTCGACGGGGCCGGAGGGGCGCGGCGCTGACCCGGGCGTCGGCGTCGGGCTCGCGCCCGGCGTGGCCCCGGCGACGGCGGCCGCCGCCCCCGCGTCCGGGCTCTGCGCAGCAACCGTGGGGTTCTGCGTCGGGTCTTGCTTGCACCCGGAGGCGAGTGCCGCGAGGCAGAGGATGATCGCTGCGATTAGAGGGGAACGGCGCATCTCGTGGGTGTCCACCTTGAATCTGGAATTTGAAATTTCAAATTTGAAATTATTTAGAGCCGCGGCGCGAGGTCAAATATATCTCGACCAGGTTCGCGGCCGGCCCGACGATGAAGAGCGCGTAGTAGGGCGCGTGCACGTTCTCGGCGAGGCGCAGGAACATCTCGGCCAGCGCGACGAGGAAGCCGACGAACGCCTGCGCCCAACGTGACGAGCGCACGGTCGTCTTCGGGTCGGTAATCATGAAGAAGATGAAGAGCTGGTACATCGGCCCCGTGATGGGCGCGGCCTCGGCCCAGTAGGAGTGGCCCGTCACGAGGCAGCGCACGTAGGCGAGGGCGAAGAACGACACGACGTAGGTGGCGGTGATGTGAATCCGCCCGACGTGGTAGGTGATGACGGCGCCCAGCGCCCAGATGACGAGCATCGGCCAGAGGTTGTTGCCCCACTGCACGCTCAGGGTCGAGTAGGCCCACGGCGCGATGAGCAGCATCACGGCGATGCCGAAGTTCGAAGGGTTCCAGAGGTGCCGGCCGCGCACGCGCAGGACGTACTTCGAAGTGATGGAGATGGCGCTGCACAGCGCGAAGGGCCAGGCGTACGGGCTGCGCGTCAGGATGCCGACGCTGATGCCCGAGATGTAAGCGCTCGCGAGGTGCGGCCACTTCCCCACGAGCAGCCTGCCCAGGACGAGTTCCAGCGCGACGGCCGTCACAATCGCCAGCGCCGTCATCGCGTAGCTCTCAAGGATGCCGTAGGTCAACTGGCCGACGAGCAGGATGAACGTGATGAAGATGGGTGCGACGAAGCGGCTGTCGATGCCGAAGAGTTTCGGCGGAGCCTGCGCCCCGGCGGCCGGGGGCGCGAGCGTCGCGGCCTGCGCTGTCGTGGTGCTCATGACGTTTAGTTAAAGCGTCTGCGTCTCACGCCTCTTTCAACTTATGGACTGTGCCCGTCGCGGGCGCTTCGATGGTCTGCGTCTTGCCCGAGGGCCAGCGGATTTCGACGCGCTCGACGCGCGCGCCCTTACCCAGACCGAAGTGGAGCGGGCGCTGGTTCTGCGCGCAGAAGCCGCCGCCGCCCGAGACCTCCTGCACCTGCTCCTGCCCCGCCCAGCGGACGCGCACCTGCGCGCCCAGGGCCGAGCGGTTGCTCTCGGTGCCTTCCAGCTCGAACCCGACCCACGCGTTCTCCGGCGCGACGGTGTTCTTGTAGACCAGGAGCGGCCCGCGCTGGTTCGCCACCACCACGTCGAGCACGCCGCGGTTCCAGAGGTCGGCCATCACGACCGAGCGGCCGTCGAAGGTGTCGCGCGCGCCCACCGCTTGCGCCACCTCCGCGAACCGGCCCGCGCCGTCGTTGACCCACACGCGCTTCTGCTGGTAGCCCGAGAGGCTCCGCCCCTTCATCGGCGGCCAGTGCGCCGCGTCCGAGATGATCTGCGAGTTGCCGCCCGCCACCTTCGAGTAGTCGTACCAGTAGTTCGACCCCCTGTCCAAAGAGACGTAGCCGTTGACGACGTAGAGGTCGAGCGCGCCGTCGTTGTTGAGGTCGCCGAACTGCGCGCCGAAGCTCCACCCGCCCAGCTCGACGCCCATCTCCTCGGCGAGGTTGTCGTACTTGAGCCCGTCGCCCGAGGTGCCCTCGCGCGGCACCCAGAGGTTGTTGCCCTGCACGAGCACGCCGTCCTCCGAGATGTTCGAGACGTAGGCGGCGAAGGCGCCGCGGTTGAGCACGTCGCCGAAAGAGATGTTCATCCCGCTCTTCGGCGCGAAGCCGACGCCGGTCTGCTCGCCCGCGTCGCGGAAGTGTCCGCGCCCGTCGTTGAAGAAGAGTTCCGAGACGCCGTAGTCGTTGGCGATGAAGAGGTCGGGGTAGCCCGTCCCGCGCAGGTCCGCCGCCGCCGCGGCGAGCGCCCAACGGCGCGTGTCGATGCCGGCCGCGGCCGTCACGTCCTCGAACGTGCCGTCGCCGCGCCCCTTCAACAGGTACTTGCGCCCGCCGTTACGCGCGTACTCGAAGCTCTCCGGCATCATCTTCGTATTTTTGAGATGCCAGAGGTTCACGTCCTCCGGGTAGTAGCCGCCGAGGAAGAGGTCGAGGCGGCCGTCGCGGTCGTAGTCGAACCAGACGGCCGTGTTCGCGTTGACCCAGGCCGGCAGTCCGGCCCTCTCGGTCACGCGCGTAAACCCGCGCCCCGCCTCGTTGTGGAAGAGTTCGGGCCGGCCCCACTTGTAGAGGAAGAGGTCTTCGTAACCGTCGTTGTCGTAGTCGCCCCAGACCGCGCCCATCGAGACGCCGGTCTCGGCGCGGTTCACGTCGGCCACACCCAGCGCGGCGGCCACCTCCTCGAAAGTCCCGTCGCGCCTGTTCCGGTAGAGCGCGTTCAAACTCCCCTCGCCGCTGTTCGTCGCGTAGAGGTCTTGCCAGCCGTCGCGGTCGAAGTCCACGACCGACACGGCGGCCCCCATCGAGGCGACCTGCGGCATGATGTGTTCGAGCTTCGCGTCGAGGGTCGGCGCAGTGTGCGTGAAGTTGATGCCGGCCGACTTCGAGACCTCTTCGAGGCGGAAGCCGTGGCGCCGGACGGCGGCGTCCGCGCCGGACTCGGCGGCGCGCGCCTGTGACGGAGGGCCGGCGCCCTCCTGCCAGCGCCGGACGGCGAACGGCGTGGCGAGCAGCGCGGCGAAGAAGAGTATGAGCAGGCCGCGGGCGATGGGATTCTTACGCATCTCTGGGCCGGGAGCGCGGGCATCCTTGCCCGCCAAAGCGTGCTGAAAGCACGCTTCCCACCTTTCTCTTTACTTCAACATTGAGCCTTTAGCCTCTCCGTCTTCGCGCCTTCGGCGCTGATGGCGGGCAGGGATGCCCGCGCCCCCGGCGAAGCCGCGCGCCTACCTCGCCCGCAGCCCTCCCCTGAAGACCTGCGGCGTGACGTAGCGCGTGTGGAAGTTCTCCCAGTCCTGGGGATGACGGCGGTAGACCGGGTCGTCTTCGAGACGTGTCGGGGGCGTAGTGTAATACTCCCGGTCGCGCGACGGCAAAGGCAGCACCGTCCCCGAGAACTCCGAGTTGTAGTCGCCGTCCTTGATCCAGCCGTTGCCGACGAGCACGTAGTCGCGCGCCCAACCCGCGGGCGGCGGGGGCTGCTCCGCGAAGCGCAGCAGCAGCTCGTCGCCCGCGTTGGCGATGACGACGCGGTCGTCGGTTCCGGCGAGTAACTCGCGCACGTCGCCGAAGCGCGTGTAGTAGCCGACGAGGTCGCGCCAGCGCTGCCCCGTCGAGGCGAGCCGTTCGTAGTCGGGCGTCTCCGGCGAAGAGTTGTCCGCGCCCCCCATCTCCGAGAAGCCGCGGAAGCGCAGTTCGGCCGCCGCGGGCGCGAGGCTCACGACCTTCGTCCGTCCGTCGTCGGCCCCGCCCGCCCATTCGAGCGCGTCCCAGTAAATCTCCATGTTGGTGCGCAGGCGCAGGCGGCGCGGCGCACCGGGCTTAAAGATATTTTGAAGGTCGACGATGATCGTCTTGTTCTTCCCCGAGGGGAAGCCGAGGTCGGGCTTTGCGACGGCCCACCCGCCGCGGCCGTCCGCGACTTCGAGGCTCAGACCTTTGGGCGGGGGCCGGCTCCCCTGGCTGATGGCGACGTTGATCGAGGCGTCGGTCGGGTGCAGCCAGCCGTGCGCGACGAGCCAGAGCGGCCCCTCGCGCGGCGCGTCATCCCCCAACTCAAGCTCGACGAAGTGGTCGCGCGTCACGCCCTGATGAGTGCCGCGGCCGAAGGTGTCGAGGTGGCGCCCGTCCAACTTACCCACGACTTCGGACACGTCCTTCCCCGCGTCGTCCCACGCGCCGGCGAACGGGTGCGGCTCGGCCGTCGTGTAGACCTTGAGCGCGGGCGGCTCGCGCGCGGTGCGCTCGTCCACGAAGACCGACGTGCCGGCGGGGTGGTCTACGACGGCGAACTGGTAGCGGTCGAGGTAGTACGTCTCCCACAGCTCCGCCGTGATGCGCAGGTCGTAGAAGCCTCCGCGCGGGGCGAGCTGGTCGCCGCGAACCTTGACCCACTCCTCCGTCTGCCCGACCTTCAACGTCTGGTAGTTGTTGATGCGGAGCCCTATGGCCGGGCTCCACGGCGCGCAGTCCTTGACGAAGCGCATCCGCTTCCCGTCGAAGGCGAAGAGCGAGGGGCACGACCCTTTCAAACGCTGCTCGGCGAGGACTGTGGTGTCGGCCTTCAGCTCGAACTCGGCGCGCACCGAGCCGTTCGGCCAGACGACGCGCACCACGTCGGCCGCGGTCTGCTCGCCGAGGCCGAAGTGGACGAGCGGCCCCGTGACGAGCTGCTTCTGCACGAGCAGCCCGGCGCGTATCTCCATCTCGCCGCCCACGCCGAAGGAGTTGATGCGCTGGTCGCCGGTGGCGTTCGCGGCGCGCGGACGTATCAACTGCCAGTGGTAGTTCTTCGAGCCGCGCCCCGCGGCCACGAACGCTTGACCGTCGCGCCCCGCGCCGACGAGGTCGAGCCTCCCGTCGCCGCCCACGTCCGCGACCGAGACGGCGCGCGAGCCGGCAATCGTCTCGGGAAGTTTGATCTGCTTCATGATTCCCGCGGCGTCGCTCAGCCAGACGCGCGCGCCCTGCGGGGCGGAGAGCAGAAGGTCTACGCCGCCGTTGTTGTCGAGGTCGGCGGCCGTCAACTTCGCGGCGCCCGGCGCGAGCCCGCCCGGCACGCCGTCCCAGCGCTCGGGCGGACCCACGTCCCAGCCCGCGCCCTCGTCCTTGTCTGAGACGCGCGTGAAGGATGCGCCGTCGAGCAACAGCAGGTCGAACCGGCCGTCATTATTAAGATCGACGACGCAGAGCGCGTCGGCGCGGCCTGGGTTCGGCGGTAAGGCGCGCGGGCGGAACTGCCCCGTGCGCTCGTTGGTGAAGACGAAGAGACGCCCCTGCGCGTCGAGCAGCGCCGCGTCCGGGTCGCCGTCGCCGTCGAGGTCGGCCCAGGCGAACTCGCGCAAGGCGTTGACGCCCTCGAACGGGCGCTGCTCGGCGAAGGTGCCGTCGCCGTTGTTTCTTACGACGGTGGGCGCGCCCTCCTTCGGCGCGAGCAGGAGGTCGAGGTCGCCGTCGGCCTCGATGTCCGCCGCCCAAGCGCCCGCGTAAGGCGCGTCGGCGACTGAGGCCGGGAGTTTGGTCTGCCCGGTCACGTCAACGAAGGTCGTCGGGTTCTCCTGACGGTAGAGCCGGAAGCCGCCCTCGCCCGCGAGCGCGAGGTCGGTCTTGAAGTCGTAGTCGAAGTCGAGCGCGGCGACCCCGTTGGGCGACGGCGGCGTCGAGGCCGGGCCGCCGGGGAAGGCCAGCTTCACGCCGCCCGCGAGCTGCGCCGTGCGGCCGTCGGCGAAAGCCGGCGCGGGCGAGCCCTCGCCGTCGGGCGAGACCGCGCCGCCCCAGGCCCAGGCGCCCGCGCCGAACTCCCGCGAAGGCTCGGCGTTGAAGGTCAGCGCCTCGTCCGGCGGCGCGGGGCGGGGCGAAGGCGACTCCAACGTGACGAAGCGCGTGAAGGGCTCGCTCAAAATCTCGGGAGGGTCTTCGACGGCGAGGCGGCTCTGCCTGTACTCGGGCAGGCGCACGAGCACGTTGCGCAGGAACTGCACGCGCGGGGCCGCCGCGCGCGTGCTCCCCGAGGCGGCCGCGGCCTGGACGGCCTTTAGTTGCTCCTGCGCCTCGGGCGGCCACGCGGCGGAGTCCGCGGCGAAGCCGCTCATCAGGCGCCCGAAGAGTTCGGCGTCGCCGCGCTTGGCGGCGAGCCGCGCCACGTCGAGACGCACCGAGAGGTTGTCCGGCTGCACTTCGAGAATCTTTTGCAGCAGCCGCAAAACCTCTTCTTCGCCGCCCTCGCCCCCGCGCTCGACCTCGCGGCCGAGCGCGTAGAGCGCCTTCAGGTTGCGCGGGTCCAGCTCGGCGGCGCGGCGGAACTGTCTGGCGGCCTCGGCGGAGTTGCCGCGCGCGCTCTCCAACTGACCGAACAGGACGTAGAGCCCCGCGTTCTCGGGCGCGAGCTGCCGCGCCCTATCCAGGCTCGCCGCGGCCTCGTCGAAACGGCGCTGGCGCATGTAGAGGAGCCCCAGGTCGGCCCACGAGGCGGGCTCGTCCGGCGCGAGCGCGGTCGCCTCCTTCAGCTTCTCCTCGGCGCGCACGTCGTCGCCGACCTGGAGGGCCGAGAGGCCGACGTAGAAGGCGCGCACCGCGCTCAGGTATTCCGGAGAGCCCTTCGCGGGGAGGTCGGCGCGGCGGCAGCCGGCCCCCGCAGCGGCCGCCGCGGACAAAAAGAGAAAGAGGGCGCAGCGCAGGCGCTTGGTCAGAGGGCTTCGCATGTAGAGGGGTGACACTTCAAAGGGGCCGGGTTGCTGCACCGGCCGGCGCACCTTAACACGCGCGCCGGCCGCGTGTCATGGGAGGTAGGTTGGGCGCAGCGGTCAAACTAAAGGTTGACGCGCGCCCCCAACCTACCTCCCATGACAAGGCGCGGCGCGTTGTGCGGTAATGCGCGGACACGTCTTTTGCGCATCCCCGGTCAGGATCAGCTTACAGGTTTCGCACTTCCGCGCCACCGACTATGAGCGGCGAGCAACGAGAGGAAGGTCTTCGTCTGACGCGGCAGATCGGGCTGCGCACGGCGACGGCCGTCGTCGTCGGCGAGACGATAGCCGTCGGGATTTTTCTCACCCCCGCGGGGATGGCGAAGTCGCTCGGCTCGCCGCTGTGGCTGCTGCTCGTCTGGCTCCTGATGGGGGCGATGGCTTTGTGCGGCGCGCTCTGCTACGGCGAGCTGGCGGCGCGCTTCCCAGAGGCGGGCGGCGGCTACGTCTACCTGCGCGAAGCCTACGGGCGGCCCGTGGCCTTCCTCTACGGGTGGATGGCCTTCCTCGTCATGGACCCCGGCCTCACCGCCGCGCTCGCCGTCGGCATGGCCGGGTACGCGGGCTACGTCTTCGGGCTCTCGCCCGCGGGCCTGAAGGCGCTCGCCGTGGCGAGCATCCTCGCGCTGGCCGCCGTGAACGTCGCGGGCGTGCGGGCCGGCGCGGGCCTGCTGCGTTGGCTGACGGGGGTCAAGCTCTGCCTGCTGCTCTTCGTCGTCGCCTGGGGCTTCGCCTCGGGGCGCGGCGACTGGGCCAACTTCGCGCCCTTCGCCGGGCGGCGGCCGGGGAGCATGCCGCTCGGCGCGGCGCTGGCCTCCGCGTTCGTGGGCGCGTTCTTCTCCTTCGGCGGCTGGTGGGACTTGAGCAAGCTCTCGGGCGAGGTGCGAGAGCCGGAGCGCAACCTGCCGCGCGCGCTCGCCTACGGCGTCGGCGTGGTCACGCTCGCCTACGTCCTCGTCAGCGCGGTGTTCGTCTACCTCGTCCCGCTCGGGGCGGTCGCCTCGGGCGAGACCTTCGCGGCGCAGGCGGGCGCGGCGCTGTTCGGCCCGGCCGGCGCGGGCGTCTTCTCGGCGGTCGTCGTGGTCGCGGTGCTGGGGAGCCTCGCCGCCCTGACGATGTCGGCCCCGCGCGTCTACTACGCCATGGCGCGCGACCGCCTGTTCTTCCGGGCGGCGGCGCGCGTGAGCGCGCGGACGGGGACGCCGGCCGCGGCCATCGTGATGCAGGCGGCGCTCGCCTCGCTCCTCGTCGCCCTCGGCACCTTCGAAGAGATAGTCGCCTACTTCGTCTTCGTCGCCGTCCTCTTCGTCGGGCTGACCGTGGCCGCGACCTTCCCCCTGCGGCGCGCACGCGGGGGGGCGCCGGCCTTCGCCGCGCCCGGCTACCCGCTCACGCAGGCGGTCTTCCTGACCCTTGTGACGCTGCTGCTCGCCCTGCTCGCCGCCGGCAGCCCCTTGCAGGCGGCGCTCGGCACGGCCGTCGTCGCCCTGGGGCTGCCGGTCTATTACGTCCTGTTTCGTGGCAAGGTACTCCCTTAGGGAGGGCCTTGAAGGAGTCATAACTGATGGCCTGGATTAAGACCATACCACTCGCCGAGGCGGACGAGCGGCTGCGCCGCGCCGTGGAGTCCCAGCGTGAGCTGTACCCCGCCGAATACGCCGCGCCGGTCGAGGCCGCCGGCGACGGCGAGTCCGCGGGGATCGTTGAGTCGCACAGCCTCATCCCCGACGCCCTCTATCACGCGTTCGCGACCTTCGGCTCGCTGATGTCGCCCGAGCTGCCGCTCACGCGGCGCCAGCACGAGATGATTACGACCGTCGTGTCGGTGACGAACCGGTGCCACTATTGAATCGAGTCCCACGCAGAGTTTCTGCGTCGCGCGACCCTCGACGAAGAACTGGTCGCCGCCCTGCGCGACGACTACCGTCAGGCCCCAATCTCGGAGCAGGACAGGGTGATGCTCGACTACGTCGCGCAACTGACGCGCGACGCCACGCGCGTCACGCGCGGGGATCACGAGCGGCTGCGGGCCGCGGGCTTCGACGACCGCGCCATTTTGCAGATCACGCTCATCGCCTCTTGGTTCAACTACATCAACCGCGTCGCCGACGCGCTCGGCGTCGGGCGCGAGGGCTGAACGTCGGCCCGCGGGCGCGGGCGCTTTTGATTCTCGCGGGCCGATGTCATAACATCCAGCCCGCGCCGCCCGGCACGAGGCGCGGCCCGCTGTATAAACCATTTCACCTTAACGTTACCGGCGGAAGTTAGGAAGGGTCTCGGGAAGCATTATGGCCGCTTCAAGTTCAAGCGTGCACGCCGTCGGCGTGACTCATGCGGGCGGGACGGGCTTGCACGACAAGCTCAACTCGCGCTGGCACGAGCGCGCGCTCCAGCTCTTCACGGTCGTCGTGCTCGGGCACTGGGCCGAGCACCTGGCGCAGGCCGTCCAGATTTACGCTCTGGGGTGGCCGCGGCCGCGGGCGGGCGGCGTCCTCGGCCTGTGGTACCCGTGGCTGGTCGGCTCCGAGGTGCTGCACTACGGCTACGCCGTCGTCATGCTCGTCGGCCTCTGGGTGCTCCGCGAGGGCTTCGCGGGCGTCTCGCGCAAGTGGTGGACGGCGGCGCTGGTCATACAGTTCTGGCACCACATCGAGCACGCGCTGCTGCAAGGGCAGGTGCTCTTCGGCCACAACCTGTTCGGCTCGCCCGTCCCGCTCAGCTTCTTACAGATCGCCTTCCCGACTTCGCGCGTCGAGATTCACCTCTTCTACAACGCGGTCGTCTTCGCCCCGATGGTGGTCGGCATGTACTACCACATGTTCCCGCCGACGGCCGAAGAGGCGAACCCTTCGTGCTCCTGCGCGCTGAGGCAACACGCGGCGAGCGCCGCGTCGTGACCTTCGGGCGGGAGGGTTTTCTGAAGAGGGGTCGGCTGCCCCTTGCGGCCGTCGCGTGCGCGTGCGCGCTCCTCGGGGTCGCGTGTAAGCTGACGGAGCCCACGCCGGACTTTAACGTCCAGCACGACGTCTCTCCCAGCCCCCCCGGGGTGGGGCGGCCCGCCACCGTCAGCCTCAAGCTGACCGACTTCCTCTCTTCGAAGCCGGTGAGCGGCGCCCGCGTCCGACTGGAAGGGAACATGACGCACGCGGGGATGACTCCCGTCTTCGCCGAGGCGGAAGAGGCCGAGCCGGGGAGGTACCGCGCCACCCTCGAATTCACGATGGCGGGCGACTGGGTCGTGCTCGTCCACGCCGCGCTGCCCGACGGGCGTAAGATAGAGCGTCAGTTCGACGTGAAGGGCGTCCGGGCGGATTAAGAAGTTGTACCGACGAACACCCAACCCGCCGCCCGCCGCCGCGCCCGACTCGCCGCCCTTCGACCTGTTGCGAGTCCCCCTCCTCGGCAACCTCCTGCGCTGGCGCCACGCGCGCACGCTTCTGCAAATCCCGCTCTTCGCCGTGGCCGCCCTGATGATTCTGCACGGCCTCGCGGGGCCGCAGCTCGCGCCGAAGAACCTTGTGACGACGCTGACTTGGGTTCACTTCCGCGGCGCGCTCGTCCTCGTCCTGCTCCTCGCCGGGAACTTCTTCTGCATGGCGTGCCCCTTCATGCTGCCGCGCAACCTCGCCCGGCGATTCGTCAAGCCCCGGCGCAACTGGCCCCGCTTCTTGCGCAACAAGTGGCTCTCGCTCGCGCTCTTCGTCGGGGTGCTCTTCGCCTACGAGCTGTTCGACCTCTGGGGCTCGCCCTTCTGGACGGCCTGGCTCGTCGTCGCCTACTTCGCGGGCGCGCTCGCGGCGGACTCGTTCTTCAAGCACGCACCCTTCTGCAAGTTCGTCTGCCCGCTCGGCCAGTTCAACTTCGTCGCCTCGACCGTCTCCCCGCTCGAAGTGAAGGCGCGCGACCTGAACGTCTGCGACGCCTGCCGCACGAAGGACTGCATACGCGGCCGGCGCGAGCACCCGGAGTCGCCCGTGGTCATCCAGCGCGGCTGCGAGCTGGCCCTCTTCCAGCCGCGCAAGACCGGAAACCTCGACTGCACCTTCTGCCTCGACTGCGTGCAGGCGTGCCCGCACGACAACGTCGGCATCCTCGGCCGCGTCCCGGCCGAAGAGTTGTTGACCGACCGGATGCGTTCGGGCGTCGGCTTCCTCTCACGCCGCGGAGACCTTTCGGCGCTCGCCATCGTCTTCACCTTCGGCGCGCTGCTGAACGCCTTCGGCATGGTGAGCCCCGTCTACGCGCTGGAAGGCTGGCTCGCCTCGACGCTCCACGTCCAGCGGGAGGCCCCCGTGCTCGGGCTCATCTTCGCGCTGTTCCTCGTCGCCGAGCCCGTCGTCCTGCTCGGCGCGGCGGGCTGGCTGACCGTCCGCTGGGCGGGCCGCGGCGGCGGGGTGCTTCAGGCGGTCGTGCGCTACTCGTACGCGCTCATCCCGATGGGCTTCGGCGTCTGGCTGGCGCACTACGGCTTCCACTTTCTGACGGGGCTGCTCACGTTCATCCCCGTCGCGCAGAGCGCGGCGGCGGCGGGCGCGGGCTGGCCCGTCCTGGGCGAGCCCGCGTGGCACCTCACAGGGCTCCCCGAAAGAGTCGTCTACCCTTTGGAGTTGGGGTTCCTCGGGCTGGGGCTGCTCGGCTCGCTGCTGTTGACGTACCGCCTGGCGGAAGAGGACGGAGGCGCGAGGCGCGGGCGCGTCTTCGCCACGTGGGCGTGTCTGTGTGTCGCGCTGTGGGCCTCCGGCCTCTGGCTGATGTCGCAGCCGATGGAGATGCGCGGGACGTTCCTGGGGAACTGATGCGGTCAGCCGACTACAAACGACGGGGCGCGCGCCCGCGTCGTGCGCGCTTCGATTTCGTGCAGGCGAAACTCAAAAGCCTCCTGCTGGCGGCCGGGCTGTTGCTCACGTGCGGCGACCGCGCCGCCGCACACGAAGGGCCGCCGTACCCCATTCTCGTCGATAAGGCCCTCGGGCCGTGCGTGGTTTCGGTCTGGTCGGACCCGGACGTGGGCGCGGGCACCTTCTTCTTCATCCTTGAGCCGACGCCGGGCGGCAGGCTCCCCGACGACGTGCGCATAGACGTAGGCGTGCGCCCCGTGAGCGGCAGGCTCCCGGAGGCCGTCTACGCCGCCGAGCGCGAAGACCAGGGCGGGCGCGTGCAGTTCAAGGCCCTCGTGCCCTTCGACGCCGAGGGGCTTTGGCGCGTCCGCGTCGGCCTCCGGAGCCCGCAGGGCGGCGGCGAGGCCACGGCCGATGTCGAGGTGACGCCGCCCGGCTACGGCCGCTGGGACCTGCTCATCTACCTCCTCCCGTTCGCGGCCGTCGGCGCGCTGTGGCTGCGCGCGCTCATCAAACGCCGGGGCCGCGGCCGGCCCTCACGCGGCTAGCTCACGCACGCCCGCCGCCTCAAACTAAAGTTGTAGAAGACGCCTCACCTTCGGTGCCATGACACGCGCAGTCCGCCGTGTTAGCTTGCGACCGCTAGTCACCACACGCCCGACAGTTCGGACGGCCCCCGCCCCGAAGGAGATTACGTTGAAACAGGTCATCGCACTCGCGGTGTGCGTCGCGCTCTTTAGCGCCTCCGCCCCCGGCCTCCGCGCCCAACAGGCCGCCGCCACGCTCGGCGGCGTGGTCAGCGACCCGAACGGGGCCGTCGTCTCGGGGGCGCTCGTGACGCTGACGCAGCAGTCCACCGGCGTCAGGCGCGAGACGACGACCGGCGGCGAAGGCTTATACACCCTGACCAACCTCGCCGCAGGCGACTACCAGCTCGGCGTGAAGGCGGCCGGGTTCAAGGCGCCGCCGCTCGTCGTCACCCTCCAGGTCGGCCAGAGCACGACCTTAAACGTCCCGCTCGAAGTCGCCGGGGCCGATGAAGTATCCGTCACGGTCACCGACGCGGGCTCGCCGGTAGACCAGACTTCGTCCAAAGTCGACGGGGTGGTCGGCGCGCGGGAGATAGCGAGCCTTCCGCTCAACGGCCGCAACTTCCTCGAACTCGCGCTGCTCATCCCCGGCAACGCGCCCGCGCCGAACTTCGACCCGACGAAGTCGAACACGGTCGTCATCTCCTCGGCCGGGCAGCTCGGCCGCGGCGGGAACGTGACGGTTGACGGCGCGGACTCGAACGACGACGTGGTCGGCGGTCAGGTGCAGAACGTCTCGCAGGACGCCGTGCAGGAGTTCCAGATCGCCACCAACCGCTTCTCCGCGCAGCTCGGCCGCTCCGGCTCGTCCGTCATCAACGTCGTCACCAGGTCCGGCTCGAACGAGCTGCACGGGTCGGGCGCGTTCTACTTCCGCGGGAGTTTATTTCAAGGCTTGCCCGCCACCTTCGACCGCACGCTCGACGACGAGTCGCCTTTCGACCGCGAGCAGTATTCGTTCACGCTCGGCGGCCCCTTAAAAAAAGATAAGGCGTGGTTCTTCGGCTCGGTCGAGTACCGCAACCAGGACGGCGCGTTGTTGGTGGGGGTGCGCGACCTCGCCACCCGCTCCATCAGGCGGACGTTCGCGGACGCCCCGCTCAACGACCTGCTGAGCACGGAGCGTCTGGACTGGCAGCCGTCCGCGCGCGACCACCTCTTCTTCCGCTACTCGCTCCAGCGCGAAGACGACGTGGCGGCGAGCACGCTCGACCGCGCCATCGGCTCGGCGTCGCAGCGGCAGGCGAGCGCCAACAACACGCACTCCTTCCTCACGAACTACACGCGCGTCCTGAGCCCCCGCGACGTGAACAGCTTCAACTTCAGCTACAGCACCTTCCGCAACGACACCGAGCCGGTCGCGCCCGGCCCTCAGCTCACCTTCCCGAGCATCCAGGATGGCGCCTCCTTCCGCGTCCCGCAGGGCACGAAGCAGCGCCGCCTCCAGTTCGGCGACGCGCTGACGCTGGTGCGGGGTAACCACACCTTCAACGTCGGCGGCGAGGTGCAGCGCGTCGGCGCCGACTTCGACCTGCGCGTCTTCCAGCAAGGCCGGATTGAGTTCATCGAGGACTTCCCAGACTTCGACCGCAACGGCGACGGGCGCGTGGACGACAACGACCTCCTCTTCGCCGTCACGCTGCGCAGCGGCAACCCCACCCGCGCGCTCGTCATCCCCGACGCGAACAGCACCTACCTCGCCGGCTTCGTCCAGGACGACTGGCGCGTCCACCCGCGGCTCACTCTGAACCTCGGGCTGCGGTACGAACTCGACACCGACGTCAAGAACGTCAGCCGCGTCGGCCGGCTCAACCCGCTCGTCCTGCCCTTCCTGCGCGGCGAGAGGCGAAGGGACAGGAACAACTTCGGCCCGCGCGCCGGGTTCAACTACGCGACGAAGGACGGGCGCACCTCTCTGCACGGCGGCTACGGCATCTACTACGACCGCATCACCCTTGAGGTGCAGTCGTTGGAGCGTGGACTGGACGGCCGCGCGCTGCCCATCGAGGTGAGGGCCGGCAACGTCTTCTTCATCGCGCCCGAGTGCCTCTTCAACCCCGCGTGCGGGCAGTTCCCGCCGCCCGCGCCGACGCTCGCCAGCCCCTTCACCGGGTTCATCCTGACGGGCGCCGGCGCCTCCGGCATCAACATCATCGACAACCGAATGCAGAACCCGACGGTGCAGCAGTTCAACCTCGGGCTACAGCGCGAGTTCGGCGACGACTACGTGCTGCGCGCCGACTACCTGCACAACTTCGGCACGCACTTCATCATCGGCCGCACCATCGGCCAGGTCTTCAACCCGGTCGTCGGCGGCCCGGACGCGGTGGTCAACCTTGAGTCGAGCGTGAAGACGAAGTACGACGGGCTGCTCCTGAGCTTCGAGAAGCGCTTCTCGCGCCGCCAACAGTTCCGCGCCAGCTACACGCTCTCGAAGGCTTTCAACTACGCGAACGACGACCAGATTCCCTTCTCGAACGGGCCGCTCGACCCCGACAACCTTCAGCTCGAATACGGGCCGACGCCCAACGACCAGCGCCACCGCTTCGCCTTCGCCGGCGTGCTGGACTTGCCGGCCGGCGTCCGCGTCGCACCCCTTCTGACGCTCGCCTCCGGCGTGCCGATGGACATCCTCGTGCCCGGCGGCGGCCGGCGCATCCCGCAGTTGCAGCGCAACGCCGGGGGCCGCCTGTTCCACACGGGGGCGGAGCTGAACGAGTTCATCCGGCAGGTCAACGCTGGCGGCGGCGTGGGGGGGCAGCCGCTCCCGCTCGTCCGCGACGACGCGCGCTTCAACGACGGCTTCAGCTCGTTCGACCTGCGCCTCTCGAAGGTCTTCCGGCCCGGCGAGCGCGTGAGCGTCGAGCCGATGGTCGAAGCCTTCAACCTCTTCAACGTCACCAACGTGCTCGGCTTCTCGAAGTCGAACTACTCGGGCTTCTCGAACGTGCTCGTGCGCGACAGCAACGACCCTTCGAGCCCCGGCTTCCTGCGCTCGTCGAGCTTCGGCCGGCCCGTCACGACGGCCGGCGGTGTCTTCGGCTCCGGCGGCCCGCGCGCGTTCCAGTTCGCCGCGCGCGTGACTTTCTGAAGCGGGAAGGGCGTGTCTGCCGGAAGGCTACCGCGGCGCGTTAAGCGTGGCCTCCGCCGGCGACGGGCTCGTACACCTCTATCTCGATGATGGCGAGCGTGCCTTTGGCGTCGCCGCGGCCCGCGGAGGAGTTCGGGTCGGGCGTGCCGGGTATCTCGATGATCTGGCCGAAGGCGTCGCGGTTGCTGGGGCTTCCCTTAAGCTCTATCTTCAGGCTGCGGCCCGCCGCAGGCGGGAAAGTCAGGGTCACGTAGCCGAGGCTGCGCGGCGTGTTTCCTTCGAAGACCACGCGGTCGCCGACGAGGACGCGGACGGGGTAGGAGAGCGTCCGCCAGCCTCTCAGTTTCATTACCACCTCGCTCACGGTCGCCTGCCTTCCGAAGTCGTACCTGACCCACCCGTTCGAGAGCTTGCCGTCGCTCGCCCATTCGGTCATCTCGTTGTCGTCGAAGCTGGCCGCGGCCTTCTCGGCGTTCGCGCCCGCCTCCGTGCCGGTCACCTTCACGGGCCGGCGCGTCACGGCGAACGACTGCCCCGCAGGCGTCGGCCCGCGTCCGGTGTAAGAGGGCAGCCCGTCGCCGGGCATCTCCCGCGACAGCCCGCCGGCCGCCGCCGCGGCGCGCGAGGCGATCTCGACTGTCGCGGGCTTGAGCCCTTCGGCGGACGCTGACACGGTGACCTTGCCCGCCTTCGTCGTCGAGCGGAGGAGGACGCGGTTGACGCCGTTCTCCACGGGCAGACTCTTCGAGAGGATGTGGTTGTCCGGACCCTGCGCGATGCCGCCGCGCCACTCGGCCGGCCCCGTCAGTGTGAAGTTGACGGTGTCGAGGGCCGTCGGGCAGCGGTTCCCTTCGGCGTCGACGACCTCCACGTCCACCAGCGCCACGTCCGCCCCGTCGGCGCGCAGACCTCCGGGCCGCGTGCGCGTCGTCAGCCGCACGGCGGCGGGCGGGCCGGCGGTCTTCTTCGAAGCCTCCGCGACCTTCCTGCCCGCCGCGTCGTAGCCCACGGCGCTGACCGTGCCCGGCTGCCACTCGACACCCTTGAAGGTGTAGAGGAAGCGGTTCGACTGCTCGCCCGCGCCGAGCGACTTGCCGTTGAGGAACAGCTCGACCTTCTCGGCGGAGGAGATGACGTAGACGTTCTTCTTCGTGCCGGGCCGGTAGTTCCAGTGGCCGACGATGTGCGCGCGGGGCCGCTGCACGTCCACCCAGCCGTCCCACATCACCTGGTGCGCGAAGTAGCCGTCCTTGGCGAGGCGCACGGCGTCCACCTCGCCGCTGCGGCGGTAGTTCTCGGCCCCGCGGTGGTGCGTGTTCGAGTCGGAGAAGATGATGTTGACGCCGCCAGAGCTGACCCGCTCGCCCGTCCCGGGGCGCTCGCGCCAGTAGTCGTACCAGCGCACGACGTTCTCGACGGCGTGCGAGTCCTGATTGCGGTTGTACGCGGAGGCGTCCTGCCCGTTGTGCAGAGGCCCCTCGCCGTCCTTGTGGTAGGGCGGCGAGTGCCCGTCCCAGTACTTCCTCAAAGCCTCGTCGCGCGAGTACTCCATCGCCCAGAAGGGCAGGCGCGCGCTCTTGTTGATGTAGAGCATCTCGCCGCCGTACTCGGCCACGCGGCTGTCGAGCATCTCGCGGCTCCCGGCCGCCCGCCCGCCGTGCGGGTCGTACTTGTCCCGGATGGCTTTCATCTCGGCCATGTGCTCCTCGCTGATGCTCTCGTTGCCCGACTCGTAGAAGAGGACCGAGGGGTTGTTGCGGTTGTAGATGACGGCGTCGCGCATGACTTCGAGCCGGTGCTCCCAGCGGCGCCCTTCCACGTCCTTCTCGGCGTCGCCCGCGGGCATGGCCTGCATGAGCCCGACCCGGTCGCAAGACTCCACGTCCTGCTTCCACGGCGTGACGTGCATCCAGCGGACGAGGTTCGCGTTCGACTCGACCATCAGGCGGTTCGAGAAGTCGCTCAGCCACGCCGGCACCGCGGAGCCGAGCGCCGGCCACTCGTTCGTCGTGCGCTGCGCGTAGCCTTTCAGTTGGACGACGCGGTCGTTGAGCTTCACCAGCCCCGAGCCGAACTCGGTCTTGCGGAATCCCGTCCGCGTCGTGACCACGTCAACGGGCCTGTCGCCCTCCCTCAAGATCGTGTGCACGTCGTAGAGGTAGCCGTAGCCCCAGCTCCAGAAGTTCAGGTTGTTCACCCTCGCCGACGCCGTCAGGACTTTCGTCTCGCCCGGCGCGAGCGTGAGGCGGCCGCCGTCCATCCGCTTGACGACCCGGCCGGCCGCGTCCTCGACGACGACCTCGTAGCTGAGCGTCCTCGCCGCGGCGCCTTCGTTCCGCACCTGCGACTCGGCGGTGACGGTGGCGCTGCGGCCCGGGATGTCGAAGTCCCGGGCGTAGACGTAGACGCCCGTGGTGCCGAGGTTCGTGTAGAGCGGGAGCGTCTGGTGGAGTCTGTCCGCGACGTGAAGGTAGACGTTCTTGTTGATGCCGCCGTAGTTGGCGTTGAAGTTCCGGTCGTTCCACTGGAATGTGGAGCCCGTAGCCTTCTCCCTGTAGTCCCACGCGTTGTCTATCCGCGCGGCCAGCACGTTCTCGCCCGGCACAAGCAGTTCGGTCACGTCGAAGCCGAAGGCCGTGACGCCGTTCTCGTGGCGGCCGACGTGCCTGCCATTGAGGTAGAACTCGCCGCCGTGGCGGATGCCCTCGAACTCCAGAAAGACTTTCCTGCCGACCGCGCCCGCGGGGAGCCGGAAGCGCTTGCGATACCACGCGACGCCGGTCGAGAGGTCTTTGATGTCCTTGCGGAAGGCGTCGTCCTCGTTCCACGCGCGCGGCAGCGTCACGTCCTTCCACGAAGAGTCGTCGAAGCCCGGCGCCTCGGCCCCCTTCGCGTCGCCGACGAAGAGTTTCCAGCCGGAGTTGAAGTTGTACTTCGCGCGCCGGCTCGCGGGCGGTTCGTACGCGAAGGCCAGGGTCGAGGCGCACAGAAGCGCCAGGCAGCTTTGAAGGATTAGACGTTTCATCGCTCTTAGAGATAGACACAAACGTTTCAGCACCGGGGTCCCGTTAACAATCCTGTGTCACGGCGCCGCCCTGTGGTGGCTTTCGGGTGTCGGATTTCCCCGACGCCCAACATTAATATTAACTCCCCGCAGGTTACGCCTTACTCTTGAGTGCGCGTAGGATGTTACCCGATGCCTTACGGCCCGACTGACACACGTATGCACGACCGGCTCGGCGTAATTGAGAAGGGTCACGAACTCTCGGCGCGCGCCGCCCGAGACCTGCTGGATGTAGGCTTCGCCGTCATCCAAGGCCCCGTAGAGCCCCGCGGTCTCGCGCGGCTGGCGGCGGCTTACGATTCTGCGGTGGACTCCGCAGGCCCCTGTGACGTGTCCGTGGGCGGCACGACGACCCGGGTCCACGACCTGGTCAACCGGGGGCCGGAGTTCGACGCGCTGTACGTGTACGGGCCTGTCCTCGACGCGTGCCGCCGCGTCATCGGGCGGCCGTTCAGGCTCAGCACGTTGCTCGCGAGAACCCTGCGGCCGGGGGCGCGGGCGCAGCCCCTGCACGTGGACTACGGGCGCGACGACGAAGGGTGGCCGATGGTGGGTTTCATCCTCATGGTCGACGAGTTTCGGCGCGACAACGGGGCGACCCGCTTCGTCCCGGGCTCGCACAGGTCGTCAGCGCCCCCGGATGGCCTCCTGACCGAAGCCGCGGCGGACTACGACGGACAACTCCTGGCGTGCGGGACGGCGGGCTCCGTCATCGTCTATAACGGGGCCGTCTGGCACGGGCACTCGGCGAATTCGTCGGGCGAGCCGCGCCGCTCGATACAAGGCGCATACATCAGGCGTGACGCAAGGCCCGGGTGCGACTGGCCCTCCCGGATGCGCCCCGAGACTCTGGCCCGCATCGGCCCCCTCGCCAGGTATCTGTTGGCCGTCTGACGGGCCATAGGCCGTGTCCGCAGTTACGCCCGGATGGAACACTCCTGGTGAAGGTCGCCGCTTACCAGGCCCCGCTTCACGCAACCGCCTCGGCGGACGCGGTCGAACTGATCCGCGAGCAGGTCCTCTGGTGCGAGTCGAACGGCGTGGAGATTTTATGCTGCCCCGAGGGGGTGCTGGGCGGCCTGGCTGATTACGCGGCGAGGCCGGCCGACATCGCCATCGACGCCGAAGGCGGCCGGCTGCGTGAACTGCTGGCGCCCGTCGCGAGCGACTCGGTCACCACCGTCATCGGGTTCACGGAACTCGGGCAGGGCGGCCGCCTCTACAACTCCGCGGCGGTCTTTCATAAGGGGTCTGTCGTCGGCGTGTACCGCAAGCTCTACCCGGCCATCAACAGGTCGGTCTACGAGGCCGGCGACAGGATGCCTGTCTTCACGGTTAATGGTCTGACCTTCGGCATCATCATCTGCAACGACTCCAACTACTACGAGCCGGCCAGGGTCATGGCCGCGAAAGGGGCGGCGGCCCTGTTCGTCCCGACGAATAACGGACTCCCACCGGCGAAGGGTGGGCCGGAACTGGTCGCCGAGGCCAGGTGCTGTGACATCGCCCGTGCGGTCGAGAACAGTGTTACAGTGATCCGCGCCGACGTCGCGGGGCGTGCCGAGAGCCTTGTGTCCTACGGGTCATCCGGGATTGTTTCGCCCGACGGTTTAGTGCTTCAGACGGCAAGGCAACTAGGCCCCGACCTCATCGTGGCCGATATTAAAACTTCGCGTCCTACAGCGGGGTGCGTTCGGGTGCGACCGGCGCATGGCGAAGCAGGTCGGAACCACCCGCGGTAGCGGGCGGGCCGGTGCCATCGGCGGCGCCGTTCGGCAAAGGCCCACACGCTACCGCGGGCGGTTCTGACCCGTCTGTCACGGTCGCACCCGAACGCACGCCGCTATAAGCGGCGGCGCGGGTAGGACGCCGCAAGAAACGGCGCCGTAACGGACGAATACGTCCGACCGGTCACCGGAACGCACACCCGGAGGAAACCTTTATGAGTATCAAACTGCTTGCGCTCCTGCTCGTCGTTACCTGCGTCCCGCTCGCGGCGCTCGCCGGCGGCCGGGGGGAGGATAACCGCCTGGTCCACGAGGGCGTGGTGGCCGCCCCGGTCGGGGAGGTGTGGGCCGCCTTCACGACCGGCAAGGGTCAGGAGTCGTGGATGGTGGCGCACTCCGAGGTCGAGCTGAAGGTCGGCGGCCGGATGCGGACGCACTACGACCCGAAAGGCGTGATCGGCGACCCGAAGACCATCGAGAACGAGATCATCTCTTACGACCCGGAGCGCATGCTCTCCATAAAGGTGACGAAGGCCCCCGAAGGCTTCCCCTTCCCGAACGCGGTCAAGGGCATGTGGACCGTCATCTACTTCGAGGCGCTGAGCCCGCGGACGACCCGCGTCCGGATGGTCGGGTTGGGTTTCGGCGGCGACGAGGAGTCGAAGAAGATGCGCGCGTTTTTCGACCGCGGCAACGCCTTCACGCTCAAGAAACTCCAGGAGCGATTCGCCCCGAAGACGTCAGACAAGTAGCCGCTTCCGCCTAACGACGGCACGCGCCCGACCCTCGACGGCGCGGCATTCATCCCCAACTACTCCGCCGCCGTCTTTAGCTGCTTTGGCGCCAGGTCTTCATTCGCGGGGCCTTGAATCACTTTCCCGTCGTAGTTGAACCGGGAGCCGTGGCACGGGCAGTCCCAACTGCGCTCGGCGCTGTTCCAATGGACGACGCACCCCATGTGCGTGCAGGCGGCCGAGCAGGCGGAGACGCCCCCGCGTTCGTCCTTGTAGACGGCGACCCGCTCCCCCTGCCACTCGACGACTTCGCCGTGGCCGAGCGGGATACCGTCGAGGCTCTTCAGCTCGGGCGTGGAGACGCGGTCGGCCATGAACTCCTTCGCCACGTTCATGTTTTCGCGGATGAAGTCGCGCGCCGAGGTGACCGGCTTGAACCGCGAAGGGTCGAAGACCTCCGCCCAGGGATTCTCGCGCCCCAGGATTAAGTCGGTGAGCAGAAGGGCCGCGACGTGGCTGTTCGTCATCCCCCAGCCCTTGAACCCGGTGGCGACGTAGACGTGCTCCGACCCGGAGCTGAGCTTGCCGATGTAGGGGACGCCGTCCACGGTGTTGTTGTCCTGCGTCGACCAGCGGAACTCGACCGACGCGACGTCGAAGTTGGCGCGCGCCCACTCTTCGAGCCGCTGGTAGCGCTCGCGCGTGTCGCCGCCCTGTCCGGTCTTGTGGTGCTCGCCGCCGAGCATGACGATCTCGCCGCCGTCGTAAGGGTTATTGCGGATAGAGTTGTGCGGCGTCCCCGTGCTCACGTACATGCCCTGCGGGACGGGGCCGTTGAGGCGGCAGCCGAGGACGTAGGAGCGCGTCGGGTACATGGCGGCGAAGTAGATGTTCGGGTCGTGGTACGGGAAGTGGGTGGCGACGACGACCGACCTCGCCCGCACCGTGCCGCCGCTCGTCTTGACGGCGCAGGGCTCGCCGTCCTCGATGTCGAAGGCGCGCGTGCCCTCGAAGACGTGACTGCCGCCGCCCGGAATGTTCTCCGCCAGGGCGAGCAGGTACTTGCGCGGGTGGAACTGCGCCTGGTTGTCGAACCTGACGGCGGCCCTCACGCGGAACGGGAGGTCGGTCTCTTCGGTGTAGGAGGCCGGAAGGCCGAGCCGCTTCGCCGCCTCGACCTCCTTCTCCACCTGCCCCCTCTCCCGCTCGTCCAGCGTGTACGTGTAGGCCGAGGCACGCCGGAAGTCGCAGTCGATGCCGAGCTGTTCGACGAGGGAGGCGATCTTCTCCTTGCCCGCCTCCTGCGCCTCGCCGTAGAGCCGCGCCTTCCCCTCGCCGAAGTCTGAGACGAGTTGGTCGTAGATGAGTCCGTGCTGCGAGGTGATTTTCGCGGTCGTGTTGCCGGTGACGCTCTCGACAATCCGCCCGGCGTCGAGGACGGCGACCGTCATGCCCGACTGCTTCAGCAGGTAGGCGGTGGCGATGCCGGTGATGCCTCCGCCGAGAACCGCCACGTCCACCGAGACGTCGCCGGAGAGGGCCGGGTAATGAGTTTCCGGCGTGGTGGCGAGCCAGAGCGAGACCGGCCTGCCGGGAAGCTCGTCGCCTTTATCCACGTCGCCGAGTTCAACGAAATCCATGTTGGTTCACCTTTCGGAATGTTCGACGGTCTTTAGAACAGCTCGTCCAGCTTGTCGCGGAAGAGGGTCAGGGCAATCCGGCCGCCGTCGGGCTGCCCCTTCGCCAGCGCCTTGGCGAAGCGCAACGCCTGCCCGGCCTCGACCTTCGGAGGCATCGGCGGCTCGAAGGGGTCTACGAACACCTCGACGAGGGCGGGCTTGCCCGAGGCCAGCGCCGCCGCCAGCGCCGGGCGTATCTCCTCGGGGCGCTCGACCCTCCACCCGACCCCGCCGCACAGCTCTGCGAAGCGGGCGAAGTCGGGGTTGTGCAGGTCGCACCCGTATTCGGGGTTGCCGAGGAAGACGATCTGCTCCCACTTGATCTGCCCCAGCGTGTCGTTCCTGATGACGACGACCGTGACCGGGAGTTGATACTTGACGGCCGTCAGGAACTCGCCCATGAGCATCGTGAACCCGCCGTCGCCGACGAAGCAGACCGACTGCCTCTCGGGGTAGGCGAGCTTGGCCGCGATGCTGTAAGGCAGCGCGCAGGCCATCGTCGAGAGCGTCCCCGAGCAACTGAACTTCTGGCCCCCGCGGATTCTGAACTGCCGCGCGATCCAGGTGGTGATGGTGCCCGAGTCGGTGGAGATGACGGCGTCGTCCGAGACGAGTTCCGACAGCTCCCAGGCGACCCGCTGCGGCTTGATGGGCACGTCGTCGCGCATGGCGCGCTTCTCCATCAGCTCCCACCACTCGCGCATCCCCGTCTGCGCCTGCTCAAGAAAACTCCGATCCTCTTTGCGCCCGACGAATCTTGAGAGCGCGGCCGCCGTCGGCTTCGCGTCGCCGACGAGCCCGACCTCTACGGGGTAGCGCAGGCCGATGCGGTCCGGCTTGTCGTCAATCTGCACGCCCTTCGCCTGCCCCGGCTTCGGCAAGTATTCCATGTAGGGGAAGGACGAGCCGACGATTAAAAGGGCGTCGCATTGCTCCATCGCCTCCTGCGAGGGCGCCGTGCCGAGCAGTCCCAGCCCTCCGGTCGTCAGCGGGTGGTCGTCGGGGACGACCGCCTTTCCGAGCAGCGCCTTGACGACGGGCGCGCCCAGTTTATCGGCCAGCTCGATCACCTCCTCGCCCGCGCCGAGCGCGCCCTGCCCGACGAGGATCACGGGCCTCTTCGACTCGTTCAGGAGAAAGCCGGCGAGGCGCAGGTCGTCTTCGCGCGGCAGCGCATGCGGCGCAGACCAGCGGCTCGAAGTGTGCCCCGCGCGCTTGTGCATCGAGGTCTTGCCCGAAGGCTCCTTCTCCTGGTAGTCGACGGGGAAGGTGATGTGCGCGACCCCGCGGTGGTTGAGCGCGTGGCGGCAGGCTTCGTCCACGAGCATCGCCACCTGGTTGGGGTTGATGACCTCCTGGTTGTAGACGGTGACGTCTTCGAACAGGAGCGTCATGTTTATCTCCTGCTGGTAGTTGCTCCCCTTCAGGTCTGAGTAGGTCTGCCCCGTGATGGCGACGACCGGCGCCTGGTCGAGCTTGGCGTCGTAGAGGCCGTTCAAGAGGTGGATGCCGCCGGGGCCGGAGGTGGCGAGGCAGCAGCCCAACCGCCCCGTGTACTTGGCGTAGGCGCAGGCCATGAAGGCCGCGGCCTCCTCGTGGCGCACCTGCACGAAGCGAACGCGGTCCTGGCGCGTGCGCAGCGCCTCCATGATGCCGTTAATGCCGTCGCCGGGGATGCCGAAGACGATGTCGACGCCCCAGTCGATGAGCCCCTCGACGAGCACGTCGGCGGCCGTGTGTGCCATTTAGCGCGTCCCCTTTCGCCGGAAGGTCAAGCCCGCGGAGCGGCCGCGGCGCCCTCTCCGGCGGGCCGGCCCGAAAGCGAGTGCGGGGAGTCGAGGTGCGCCCCGTCGTCCACGCCCACGCGGTGGCGGTCCACCAGCTCGCCGCCCAGCCAGCCCGTAAGGCCCGCGAGCGCGAAGCCCGCGAAAGAGAGGACGAGCGCGAGGGTACTCGGGACGTACGTCGCCGGCGCGGGGGGCGCGCCGTAACGCAGCCACCAGCTCCCTGCGAACAGGAGCAGCACGACGACGTTCCCCAGCCCGTGGACGAGCCCGACGGATTTCGCGCGCGTCCCCTGCGGGATGGCGAGGTAGTCGATCAGGCCGAACGGCGCCGCGACCAACCCGCCGATGATGCCGGCGATGATCATCCAGTAGGCGACGGTCGCCATCTGGGGGTTGCCCCACACCAGGTAGACGACGTCGAAGATGACCGCCGTCGCCAGCAGCCCGAACGGGAACGGGATAAGCATCTGGTGGATCGGGTGGCCTAAGGCTTTTGCTTTGCTCTCCATGAACTTTCCTCCTCCTCAATTCTCATCGCCGGGCCGGAACAACGCGGCCGGCGCCGGCCCCGCCCCGACCGGCACTTCGAGCGCGCGCCCGTACATCGAGACGGCGGGGTCGTTGCCCCGGGTGTCGAACCCGCCGCCTTTCATGTGCGGCGCCCCTCCTCATTCCGTACGGGGTGAAGAGGAGGGGCGCCCGCCCGCGCGCGGGCTATGAGACACGCTTCAGCTCGTCCGAGAACTTGAGCGCCTCTCTCAACACGTGGTCGGCCAGGAGCGGGTGGATGATGCTCTTGATCTGGCCGGCCTCGACCCCGGCCTGCGCCGTCTTCTTGAAGGCGATGAACTCGTCGAGCGAGCCCCTGACCTTGTCCTTCGACCCGCCGCCGGATTTAGTCGCGCGCCAGGCGCCGGCGGTCTGCATCGCCTTCTGGACGAGCGCGCGCTCCTCCGGGTCTAAGAGGTGCGCGATGAAGTCGGCGTGGTCGGCCATGATGCGCGACCAGAAGTTGACCACCTCGCCGCGGTCAAGCTCGACCTTCCCGGCGGAGAACTTTTCGAGACGGTTGGCGAACCGCTCGCCTTCGAGCGCGACGTGTTCGAAGAAGGTCGGCCACGCGAGGCTCTTCAACCTGCCCGCCTCCTGCTCCTTCTCCATCTGCCGCTTGACGTCGAGGAAGCGCCGCACCAGCTCGATGGTCGGGCGGTTGAAGGCGGCGAGGTTCGCGCGGTCGGCGCCGCCCGACCTCACCGCGCTCAGCCGCGCGTTGAAGTCGTTCTGGAACTGCATCACCTGCGCCCGCTGCGTGTCGAGGTCGGGCGAGGGCATGTGCATGATGAAGAACTTCGTGTGCTCGAACTCCTGGTCGAGCCAGAAGAGGCTCTCGGCCAAAGAGTGCGCGACGGGGTCGGTCGAGCCCGCCGCGGGCACGAAGACCGGCTTCTTCGCGCCGCTGACGGTCGTCACCCCCGGGAAGTTCGTGGACTGGTCTTGCCCGAGCAGGCCGGCTAAGACGCTGTCGCTAAGGGTGAGGCCGATCAAGGCCGCCCCGCCGCCCAGCAAGACCTCCCGGCGGGTGGGCCGAAGATGCCGCCGCAGCCCGGACGAAGTAGCTGTACCGCTTTCGCTATTCATCACATTCCTCCCTCCGCTGAATGTTTCTGCCCGCCGCGCCGGAGACGTTTAACGGCGCGGATTACTGCGTGTTAGATTTAGTCGGCGGGGAACGTAGCCGCGGGCGCGCGCGGGCGGCGGCGCGGCGAACTGTCCTTACACAGAGAGCCGCGTGGACTGCCGTCCCTGCCGCGCGCGTCAACATACGAGCCGCCGGTATCGATTCGGCCGGGGGTAAATTCGGGGGATTGATGTAACGGGTCAGAATTGTTAGGATAGGCCCTAGTCGCCTATTAGGTCGCCCCCTAACAACTTTTCACGTATCATACTCCCCCGCCAATTTCGTGTAAAGGGGCTAATACACCGATGACCGTTCCGGAAGGATTGCGGGGGCTGCGTTTCGCGTGTCAGTGCGTCTCGGCGCAGGAGTCGGCCAGGAGCGACCCGTGGACGGCCGTCGCCCAGAAGAAGCTCCTGCCGGACGGCACCAAGGAGGAGATTCTCAACCTGGTGGCGGGCGGGCCGAAGACGGTCGCGCAGTTGGCGAAGGAACTGGGGCTCAGTTCGCCGAGCGTACTCACGCACGTCCGCGCGATGATGGAGAGCGAACTGCTGCGCGAGTCCGAGGAGATGGAAAGGCGCTACCCGGCCGAGCGCTTCTACGAGCCGAACTTTCCGGTCGTCAGGGCCGAGGAGCGGGAGCAGTTCGAGGAGCTGTGCGGGGAGCTCGCCGGCCGCTTCGCCGACCTGTTCGAGAAGCGCCTCAAGCACCTGGAGCGGATCTTCTCTGGGACGGGACTGGCCGAGCGCGGGTGGGAGTTCGCCGACCTCACGCAGTACCTCTACGCGTGCGTCCAGCGCGCGGCACGCGAGCAACTCGAAGGGCGCGGCGCCCTGCGCCCGGCCGAGGGGCACAGCAACGGCGTGGCCTGGACCTTCTGGGCCGAGGAGCCCGCCGCAGACGGCGACGGGTAAAGGCGTGCCGGTTCGAACGCGGCCTCCGGGGCCTCGGGAGCGCACTGATGATCGACTGGTCGAACGCAATCGTGGCGGGCGTGGCGGGCGGGCTGGCGATGGAGCTGTCGGCCGTGCTGGTCGGGCTGTCGGGTTTCGGCCGCCACAGCATGGTCAGCTACGAGGGCTGCATGCTGACCGGGCGAGTGTCGGGCGTCGGGAGCTACCTCGCGGGGATGCTCATGCACCTGGCGCTGTCCGTGCTGATCGCGTTCGCTTACGCCTGGTCGTTCGAGACCTTCTGGGGTGGCGGCGGCTGGTCAAAAGGACTGTTGATCGCCGTGCCGCACTGGTTAGCCGGAGGGCTGATCGTACCGCTCTTCGATAGACTCAGCGGCTGCGTCGCGCGCGGGGCGACGCAGCCGCTGGGGCCGTTTGCCAGTAACAGCCGCAACGCTTTTTTCACTTTCCTCATCGGTCACCTCGCTTACGGCATCACCGTGGGAGTAGTGTACGGCTGAGTCCCTTCCCTAACCGACCGCATGATGCTGCTATGTGATGACAGTTGGTTTTGCAAAAATATCAGGGCGGGGGCGGGGCGAATTCGCCCCCCCCCCCGCAGGCCCCTTACGCCGCGACCGTCTCCCCGACGCGCTCGACCTCTCGCCCGAGCGACTTCCACTCCTCCAGGCCGCCCTCGTACGCCCTGACGTTCGTGTAGCCGAGCGACTGGAGCTTCTCGGCCGCGTACCCGCTCTGCGGGCAGTGCGGGCCGGCGCAGTAGACGACCACCTCCCCGTCCTTCGCGAGGCCCGCCTCGTGCGCCGCGCGCCCGACGCGGTCGAGCGGCACGCGGCGCGAGCCCGGGATTAGCTCCCCTTTGAAGTACTCGTCCGTCAGGACGTTCCAGAACTCAAGCCGTCTGTTCTCGCGCAGCCGCGCGTCGAGCTCCGTCGTCGAAATCGTTTTCACCGCTGACATGATTGCTCTCTCCTTTAGCCCTTAGGTTTATCTTGCGGGGCGCCGCCGGGGCGCCGCCCCGCGCCCGCACTTCACCGGGCGCCTTGCTCCGCGCCCTCCCGGCCCTGGTCTGCCGCGTACCTGCCCGGGTCCTCGTTGAACCTCTCGCGGCACCCGGCGCTGCAGAAGTAGTAGTCGCGCCCCCTGTATTCGGACCGCCCGGCGGCCCTCTCCTCCTCGACCGGCATCCCGCAGATGGGGTCCACATGTTTCGCCATCTTCCTTCTCCTCCTTACTTCGTGTTCTCGGGCCGCGTCTCGCGTCGCCGGCCCGGCCTGTCTCCGGATGCGAAATCCGGTACTCGTCTACTGGGTCAAGTGGTGAATTTTCGGCCCCTCACATCCCGCGGCCCGCGCCCCTGCCGCCGAGGCGTATCCGCAGGAAGCCCTTCCACGAGACGGGGTTCCTCCCGTAGACCACATCGAGCGCCTCCGGCTTCGAGTAGAACGTGGTGTCGCCGCCGAGGCCGAGCGAGTAGTTCTCGCCGGCGTAGAGGTCGCGCACGTAGCCGGCGGTGTAGGCCCCCACGCGGAACTGCGGGTGCGCGTGCTGGCCGTACCCGAGCTTGCGCAGGTCATCGGGCCGGAGGATGTCTTTCTTGTCCACCAGCTCCAGGCGCGTGTAGAGGTAGTTCTTGTCTTTGAAGTTGAGCGTGGACTCAAGCAGATAGCTGTTGAGCCGGAAGGTGTGCCCGTCGTGCCCCTCACGGTTACGTCCCCAGATGAGGCTCGTCGCCCAGTTCCCGCGCCGAAGCGGGCGGTTGTACTGGACGGAGGCCGTCTGCCTGTGCGTGTCGCCCTCGTGCAGCAGCTCCGGGTTTTTGAGAAAGCCGTAGGAGTACTGGAAGACCCAGTTCGCGCTCGGCGCGACCGAGACGCGCACCGAGCGCGAGTCCCACGGCCCGGCCTCGAAGCCGTAGCGGTCCTCGTCCGGCTCGCGCCCGTTGAAGACCGAGCCCTCGACCTTCAGCCAGCGGTAGGTGAAGCCGGTGGTGAAGACGCCGAACGAGACGTGCGTCGAGTCCTGTAGGTGATGCGCGAGGGGCGCGGCCGGGTTCTCCGAGGCCGAGGCCCTGTGCATGAAGGCGACGGGGCCGAGCGCGGGCTCGCCGGGGTAGCCGAAGTATGCGAACCACGAGCCGCGCTCGCCCACCGGCAGCGTGTACTTCGCCGACAACTCCAACAGGAGGTCGTGCGGGTGCTGCGCGTCGACGATGGGCCGGCCCTGGTAGACCTCGCCCGACTGGAAGAGCTGCGGCGAACCCGCGCCCGAGTAGGTCAGAGGCTCCGCGCTGAACATCCCGCGCAGCTCCAGCATCCCGCGCCCGACCCGCCGCGTCGCCATCGGCATCAGCCAGTTCTGCGACTCGAACTTGGTTACGCCGCGCGGCCCGCCCTGCGAGTTGACCCCGATTTTCGCCTCGCCGTGTAGCATGATGGTCCAGTCGCCCGCCTGCTTGTGGAGCATGTACGCGGGCGTCGAGGCCGGCTGCCAGGAGGTGCCCGAGCCTTCACGGCTCGTCATCCGGGAGCCGCCCGCCCCGTGCCCCTCGTGCGGGCTGTCGCCTTCTCCCGCAGGCTGCGGGCCGTGGTCGTTTTGGTCTTCTACCTTGATTTTCCGCACCTCGCTCGCGGGGTGGCTTTCGCCGTGGGCCTTGTCGGCGGCAGGCTTCGTCTCCGGCGCGGGCGTCGGCGAGGGGGTAGGTGTCGGGGACGCCGTCGGGGTAGTCCGCGCCTGCGGGCCGTCGTGGTGATGGTGCTGCGCCGCCGCGGAGGCCGCCCCGATGAATATGGCCAGTGCCGCGAGGGTCGCGCGCAGGCGCCCCGCCCCTCGATTGAAGAATGTCATGACTGCCCTCCCTTTCAAGTCTTCGGGTCTCTTTCACCCCCGCAAAACGAATCCTAAGCCCCGGAGACGACTACAGGGTCAAGCGCGACCTTATGCCCGGTCCGGGCGATGCTCCTTGCAAGGACTATTCGGGCAAAATTTTTAGGCCGGCCCGAGATCAGGCGCGTCCCCCCGCGGGAGCCGCCCCCGCCGGCCTGCGCGACGCCCTTAAACTCCGCGATTCGCCCGCGCGGCCGCGCCCCAGGAGCGAGTCGAGGCTCCACGCGAACGAGCCCTGCGCCGAGAGCAGGAGGGCGCCGGCCGCGGCCGAGAGGACCGAGTAGTTGAGCGGGGCCTTGACGCCCAGGGCCAGGGTCATGGCCGCGGCGAAGAGCAGCAACAGCAGGCCGCTCAGCAGCGCGGACGCGCGCGTGTAAAGGCCGAGTATCAGCCCGAGCCCGAGC
>DASVQJ010000184.1:0-5220 GCA_036389235.1 Pyrinomonadaceae bacterium
GAGATAAAGGACGACGGCCAAGCGTGCTGGCGCACGCTTTGGCGGGCAGGGATGCCCGCGCTCCCGGGGGCGTCCGTGACTGGCTGAATTATTGCTCCGGCCGGCCGTCGGAGCCTCCGGGCGGGGCGCTCAGGTCGCTTGTGAGGCGGCGGCGGCCGTCGCGGCCGACCTCGACGCGGGTGGCGCGCGTCGGCGTCGCGTCGTAGGTGACGACCGCGGGCGCGACGACGTGCGCGGTCGGCGTCAGGCCGGAGGGGGTCGAGGAGGCCGCCAGGGCCATCAGGCCCCACGGGTCGCCGTGCAGCGAGCACTCGTGGTCGGGGACGAAGGAGGGCGAGAGCGCGACGCGTTCGCGCAGCGGGCAGGAGGGCGAGGCGACGAGCCCCGTCTCCGGGTCGATGTCCACGAACGTGACCGAAGCGGGGCGCGCGAACTCCGCGCCGCCCAGTTCGGGGCGCAGCTCGACCGCGCGCCTCACGAACTCCGTCCAGGCGGGCAGCGCCGCGTCCGCGCCCGTCAAGTCCAACTCGCCGCCGTCGTCGAAGCCGACCCACACGACGCAGACGAGGTTCGGCGTGTAGCCCGCGAACCAGCCGTCGCGGCTGGTGCCGGTCTTGCCCGCGACGGCCGTGCCCTTGAAGGCCCCGCGCGCCGCGCGCGCGGTCCCGTGGTCGATGACGGCCGAGAGCATGTCGGTCAGCATGTAGGCGGTCGCGGGCTTCAACACCTGCTCGCCCCTGACCAACTCTTCGTCGTACTCCGCGCCGCCGCCCTCGACGCGCAGGAGCGGCGCCGGGCGCACGACGCGTCCGCCGCCCGCGAGCGCCGTGTAGGCGGTCGCCACTTCGAGCGGCGTCGCCTCGGTCGTGCCGAGCGCGAGCGATGGGAAGGGCTTAGGCCGCGGCAGGCCCAGACGCTCGGCGAGCGTCGCCACGCGCGTCAGCCCCGCGCGCATCGCCACGTCCACCGTCACGACGTTGAGCGAGCGGACGAGCCCCGTCCTCAAAGTCACGTCGCGCATCGAGAAGCCGCCGCCGTAGTTCGCCGGTCGGTAGCGCGCGCGCACGTCGTACGTGAACTCGCGCGGCGCGTCCGCCGAGAGCGTGAGCGGCGAGATGCCCGACTCCAACGCCGCCGCGTAGACGACCGGCTTGAAGACCGAGCCCGGCTGCCGGCGCGCGTCCGTGGCGCGGTTGAGCTGCGACTCGCCGTAGGAGGTGCCGCCGACCATCGCGAGGACGTGGCCGTTGCGCGGGTCTATCGCGACGAGCGAAGCCTGCGGCCTGCGCCTGCCCTTGAAGACTTTCTCCAGACGCTCGACCTGACGCCCGACGGCCTCCTCCGCGACGCGCTGCAAATCTAAATCGAGCGTCGTGTAGACGCGGAGGTTCTGCCCCGACCCCGCGTCGGAGTCCGCGAGGCGCGACTCGACCTCGCGGCTCGCGTAGTCGATGAAGTAGGGCGCGGTCGCGTCGGCGCGCTCGGGCGGCGCGACCACGACCGGCTCGTCGCAGGCGGCGCGCGCCTGCTCGGCCGTGACGGCGCCGTCGCGCAGCATCCCCGCCAGCACGAGGTTGCGGCGCGCGCGCGCGGCGTCGGGGTGGCGGTCGGGCGCGTAGCGGCCGGGGCTCTGTATCATGCCGGCGATGGTGGCCGACTCCGCGAGCGAGAGGTCTTTAAGCTCCTTGCCGAAGAAGGCCCGCGCCGCCTGCCGCACGCCGCGCACGGCGACCGCGCCGCGCTGGCCGAGGTATATCTCGTTGCAGTAGAGCGCGAAGATGTCCTGCTTCCCTATCCGGTTCTCGACGACGGTCGCGAGCGCCGCCTCGCGGAACTTGCGGCGGAGCGTGCGCTCGGGCGTCAGGTACGTGTTCTTGACCAACTGCTGCGTGATGGTCGAGCCGCCCTGCTTCAGCTCCCGCGCCTCGTCGCCCCAACTGAAGGCCGCGCGCGCGACGCCCCAGAGGTCTACGGCGCCGTGCTCGAAGAAGCGCCGGTCTTCGATGGAGAGGACGGCGCGGCGGAGCGTCTCGGGTATCTCTTCGTAGGTGAGCGCGGCACGGTCTGAAGTCTTCTCGATGGCGTCGACGGTTAGAGGCTCGGGCGCGAGCGTGTAGGAGTCGAGCAGCGCGCCGTCGCCGCGAATCCCGGAGACGCGGCCGCGGCGGTCGAACTCGACGCGGACGACCGACGCCAGGCCCGAGTCGGCCGAACCCGGCGCGTCCGAGGGGAAGATTTCGACCGCGCCGTCCTCGACCTTAAACCTCCCGTTCCAGACGCGGCTCGCCTCGCCCTCGACGTAGCCCGCGCGGCGCAGGACTTCCGCGAGGCGCCCGGCCGTCATGCCCTGCCCCTCGCGCAGAGTGCGCGGCGCGGCGTACAGCCCCGCGCGGCTCGTCAGGTAGCCCGAGGCCAGGCGCGCGTCCACGACTTCCGAGTAGTGTGTGTAGAGGTATGCGAAGGCGGCCGCGGCGGCGACGACCGCGGCGACGGTCAGCGCGCCGAAGATTCGGAGCACGCGCCGGAGCGTGAAGGCGCGGCGCCCGACGCCCCTGTCATGGTAGAACGTCGCTCGCGCGCGGCGGCGGCCCGGGCGGCGTGCGTCCCGCGTGTGTGGATTAGCGCCCGCCGCCTGAAGACTCGTCGCCATTCGTTCCTTTCGTCGGCGGGCACACGCGTGCCCGCGACCGGCCGGTTCGACTCAAACGTCTGTGCCGCAAGTAAACGACTAATCGTCACGGATTTCTCGTCTGCGGGAGGCGGGGAGAGCCTTACCGTTCGCCTCCGCTAATTCTCACGCGCTCAGCCGAACATCATCGAGAACGCCGCCGTCGAGACGGCCAGCGTCACCAGCACCATGATGACGGCCAGGAGTTTCATGAACTCGTCGGCTATCTCCCTCATCTGTCCTTCCCCCCCTTGTGTTGACTGCGCCCTTCACGGCCCTCACTGCAACGACCATGCCGACGGATACAAGCTGAAGACCACGGCCGTAAGGCTCCCTCCTTTAACGACTTAAAATTTTCCGCCGGCGCGGGCGTGCGACGCGCTCGGCTGCTTTCCGTACAAAGCGGCGGGGACGACGATTCGGTTTCGCGTTTTGAAATGAGTCGGCAGGCCCGCGTCGCGGGAAAGGGTTAACAGGGAGAGGGGTGCCGGGTGCCGGGTAAGAACCGTATTTTAACCAACACCTACAGCGGCGTTCGTTCGGGTGCGACGGCCGCGCCGGGAGCGCGGGCATCCTGCCCGCCATGAGCGCTGAAGCGCGAAAGCCGTGAGACTTTAAACCTCCAGGTCGAGGGAGAGCGCTGCACGGTGAAGCGTGCTTCTCGCACGCTTCGGCGGGCAGGATGCCCGCGCTCCCGGCGCGGCGGTCGCGTCCGTGTGAACGCCGCTATAACACCCGGCACCCGGCACCCCTTCAACTGCGGCGGAGTTTGAACCAGCCGGGGCTCTCTTCCGTCTGTGGTTCGAGCAGCTCTTTGATGGCGGGGACGGCGGCGCGCGCGGCCTCGGCGCCGGCGTCGATGAACTCGGAGGCGCGCGCGAGTTCGTCCCAGCGGAGGTGGCCGACCGCGGGACTGATGCAGACGTCGGCGAGCTGCCGCTGGTGCTCGACGGCGACGCGCTGCACGACGAGCATCGACTGCAAGAGGACGCCGATGACGGAGGCCGGCGGCCCCATGAACTTCGCGCCCTCCGAGTTCACGTCCACGGCCACGGCCACCTCCGCGCCGAGCGCGCGCACGACCGAGACGGGCAGGTTGGCGACGAGCCCGCCGTCAACGAGCTGCCGCCCTTCGGGGTCTGTGACGGGCACGTACCAGCCGGGGATGGCGCAGCTCGCGCGGATGGCGAAGCCGAGGTCGCCCTCGTCGCGCATGACGACGCGCGCGCCGGTCTGGAGGTCGGTGGCGACGGCCGCGAAGGGGACGGGCAGCTCCTCGAAGCGCGTGACGGGGAAGCGCGCGCGCACGTACTCTTCGAGGTACGCGTTCGACTGCACGCCGAGCTTCGAGAGCGTCATCCGCCCGAGGTCGCGCCAGCGCAGGGTGCGCCCGACCTCCTCGATCTCCTCGCTCGACATCCCCGCGGCGAGCGCCCCGCCGACGAGCGCGCCCGCACTGGTGCCCGCCACGCAGTCCACGCGGATGCCGTGCTCGGCGAAGACCTTCAGCACGCCGACGTGCGCCAGCCCCCGCGCCGCGCCGCCCGAGAGCGCGAGCCCGAGACGCGGCCGCCTGCCCTTCCTGTCCGCCCTGCGCAACATGAAAGTGTCCGGGTCGGGCGCCCGGAAAAATTACCGGCGCCCGTGTGTAAGAACGAGCGGGGAGGGTCTCGGGTTTCGGGGCGGGGCTAGAAGTGCGTGCGGGGCCGCGCGCCGCGCGCGGGCGAGCCCGAGCCGCGCCCCGCGCCCGCGCCGCCCTCGGGCCTCTGCACGCCGTCGCCGAGCGACTCGTCGAGGATGGTGATCTGCGCGGAGGCGCGCGCCTCTTCGAGGAAGTCGTCGGTGTCGGACTCGATCTTACGCTCGATCAACTCCGACTGTATCTCGTTGTAGACGGCCTTCAGCTCGGGGACGACGACGCCCGGCCGCGTCCGCCGGTGGCGCGGGACGTAGGCGTCCCTGTAGTAAGCCTCGACCTCCTGCGGCGTGACGACGGTGAAGGAGCGGAAGCGGAAGTCGAGGTACTTCACCATGTCTATGCGGTCGTGGATTATCTCGGCCAACTGCTCGGAGGTGAGGCCGACCTTGTCGAGCCGGCGCTGGAACTCTTCGAGCGAGGGGAAGCGCTTGATGAGTTCGGTCTCGGCGTCGGCAATCTCCTTGTCCGTGGCGTGCGCGTGCGGGAGCTTCGAGGCTTCCTGAAGGACGAGCCGCTGGTCTATCACCACGTCGAGCGCGCGGCGGAGGTCTTCCTGACGCGGGTTGTCGAGCGGCACGCCGGGCTGTAGAGCCAACTGCCAGAGCAGGTCGGAGTAGGTCACGAGCCCGTTGCCGTTGACGACAGCGACCATGCGGTCAACGACCTCCTGCCCGCGGGCGGTAGAAGGCAAAAGGCAAAAGGCAAAAAGCAAAAGGCAAAAGGTCAGCAACGCGCGCGCGCCCGTCGCGGCAAGCCTTCGACGATAACCGTGAACGAGTTCGTTCAGCGCCGCCTTCATCATCAACCTCATCGCATCACCTTCACGCCTTCTCTTAACTTTCGCCTTTTGAAG
>DASVQJ010000185.1:0-12065 GCA_036389235.1 Pyrinomonadaceae bacterium
AAGCGCCGACACTCAAGGTTGAGTGTCGGCGCTTCACTGCCAAGCGTGCTTGCCGCACGCTCCGGCGGGCAGGGGTGCCCGCGCTCCCGGCTTTGGCCTATTTTTCCAGCCGCGTGCGTGCGCGTTGGAGGAAGGCCTGGAGCATCTCGGTGACGCCCTTCTGGAGGGCGGCGCTGAGGCGGCTTTCGCCGGCGACGGCGGCCAGCGTGTGCAGCTCGCGGGCGCTGGCGCGGCGCAGCTCGACGCGCTGCTCGATGCGTATGCGCGTGGTCTCGCCGCGGCCCTCGAAGGTGGCGGCGTAGCGCAGGAGGTTCTGGCTCTCCCCGGCGGCCGGGCTCCACTCGATGCGCGTCGGCTCGTCCACGGACTGGCGGACGGCGAACGCCTGCCGGATGGCCCCGACCACGGGCACCTCCGCGCGGATGAGCCAGCGCGCGATGCCCCGGGCGTCGGCCGTGATGCGCTCGACGCCGGGCATCAGCTCCGCGAAGTTCTTGAGGTCGCCGAAGAACTCGCGCGCCGCCTCCGCGCTCGTCCGCCACTCCACCTGCTCGCTGAATCCCGCCCTGAGTTGGAACATGGTTACCGGTGAATAGTAAATGGTAAATGGTGAATGGTTAAGCCGTCAGCCCGAGTTGAGATGCTCAACCCACAAGGCGCGTTGGCGAAAAGCTTCGATTTACCATTCACCATTTACCATTCACTAGAAGATCGGCTGGAAGAGGAACGAGTTGAAGAAGAGGCGCGTCGTCGAGCGCCAGATGGCGCGGAAGTTCGGGTCTTCGGCGAAGAGGACGACGTGGCCGCGCCCCGTCGGCTCGTCGATGACGTAGCTGGTGCCGCGCAGGAGGCTTTCGGTCGTCGGCCAGATGAAGCCGGCGACGTGGAGCGGGCGCCCCGACTCGCCGGAGAAGACGACCGCGTTCGTCCCCTCCTTCGACGGGCGGAAGAAGTAGGCCGACGAGACCAGCACGGGCAGGCTGTCCTGCTCGTAGCCGTAGGTGAGCGGCGCGCGCCGGTCGAGCGTGGCGCGCATGATGGCGCCGGGCACGGCCTCGGGCACGCGACCGGGCCGCGCCGACGGCGACGCAATCGGCGGCAGGTCGGGCGGCGCGCCCTCCATCTTCTCGCTCTGCGCGGCGGAGGCGGAAGAGACTTCGGCCTGCTCGGGCGTCGAGGTCGCGGCCTGCGTCTCGCGGCGGCCGCGGCGCTGCGCCGCCGTCTGCGCGGTGTTCGCCCCGGCCGCGTCCGCGGGCGTCGGCGTCGGACTGGCCTGCGCGGGCGCGCCGCCGCCCCCCGGTTCCTTCTGGTCGTCCTCGTCGCTGCCGACGAGGCGCGCGGTGGTGAGGTTCACGTCCTTCAGGGCGCCGAAGACGGCCGCGCCCTTGACGAGGACGAGCGTGCCGCCGCGCTCGACCCAGCCGCGCAGGGCCTCGACGCCGCCCTTGCCGAAGCGCGAGAAGTAGCCGCCGGCCGAGCCGTCCGGCAGGATGATGACGTTGTAGTTGTCGAGCCGCGTGCTCTTGATGGCGTCGATGGTCATCGGCGTGAAGTCCACGCCCATGCGGTCGAACGTCCACCACATGGCGCCGTAGCCGGTCGTGCTCACCGGCTCGTCGGCCGCGACGACGATCTTCGGCCTGCGCAGGCTGACGACCGCCTCCGACCCGACGCCGGTCTCGCCCGTGTCGGGGAAGCCCGTGCCGACGGCCGTCACGTCCACGCCCGTCTCGCGCGCGAGCGCGGCGACGCGCTCGTGCAAGGTCTCCGGGTTGCGCGAGACGCGCGCGACGACAGTCCCGCGCGGCCAGTCGCGCCCGCCCGCGTTCAGAGTCTTGGTCGAGACGGCGAGCTTGAAGCCCTCGCGCAGCAAACGGAAGACGAGCGAGGCCGCGCCGTTGCGTTCGTAAGGGATGACGTAGGCGACCTGCGCGCGGCCCGTCACGCCGCCGACGGCCGGGGCGGCTTCGCCCCCCTTCCGCGCCACGGGCATCGCCAGCCAGACCGGCTCGGACTTCGGCAGGGGGCCGGAGGGCGCCCCCGTCAAGGCCGCGCGCCCCTCCTCCGTGAACCTGAACATCGGCATTGAGAGCGCCACGGGCTCGGCCTGCACCTGCGCGTCGTCCTCCGTCCAGAAAGCCTCGACGCCGAAGGCGAGGGGGAGCGACCAGGCGGTGACGTCGTAGAAGCCGAACTCCTCCTTGAGCCCGCCGCGGCCCCGGCGCTCGTTGCGCGCGAAGCGCGCGAGCTGCTCGCGCTGGAAGGCGTCGTCCTGCGGCGTGTGGACTTCGAGCAGGGCCTTGGCGATGCGCTTGGCGGGCTGCGCGAGGTCTACGACGTAAGCGCCCGCGGGGAAGTCGCGCGCCGCGGCCGGCGAGTCCTTGCCCGAGTAGTCGTGCGCGCGCGCCGCGCGGAAGGGGGCGGTGGTCTGCCTGACCTCGACGCCCGCGCGCAGAAGGTTCTCGACCAGCTCGGCCGCGCGGCCGGGGTCTCTCCCGGGCAGGATGACGAAGCGGCGGACGCGGCCCGTCCTCCCCTCCTCGACGGCCGTGCGCTTGAACTCGTAGAAGTCGCGCAGACGCGCCTCGCGGTTCGCGGCGGCGGTGGCGAGCGTCGTCAAAGAGGCGACGAAGTGCTTGGCGATGCCGGAGCGGAAGGTGACGATGGTCTCGTCGTCGCGCTTCCATCGCAAACCCTTCCAGCCGCCCGCGTCCGTCTCGTAGGTCATGCCGGTCGCGCCCTGGAGCGCGGGCCAGGAGTCCCAGTAGCCCGGGTAGAAGAGGTCGAAGATGTCGCGGACGTAGAAGTCCCAGTTGCGCCGGTCGAACTGGGCGGCGTTGGCGCGGCCGAAGGCGGCGAGCCAGCGCTCGGTCTGCTCGGGCGGCAGGTTCGGGTTGACGGGCAGGGCGGCGGGCGGGAAGAAGAACTGGCTGGGCTGCCCGTGGTGATCGACGGCGACCTGCGGGTTCCAGTCTAAGAAGGCGCGCTGCATGTTGCGCGTCTCGGCCTGCGAGGTGGCGATGTTGTCGCGGTTGAGGTCGAAGCGGTAGCGGTTGACGCGGCCGTAGACCGACCAGGGCTCGTCGTGCTCCGCGGCGGAGGGCTCGGGGTCGCCGACGCCGAAGGAGTTGTACCAGGTCACGAAGCGCTCGTGCCCGTCGGGGTTGGCGCAGACGTTGATGAGGGCGACGCTGTCCCTGAGGATGTCGAGCGTCGCCGGCTCGTCGGAGGCGGCGAGCTGGTAGAGCACCTGCATCATCGCCTCGAACGACGCCGACTCGTTGCCGTGGATGGTGTACTGGAGCCACAGCGCGACCGGCGTCGTGGAGGCGAGGCGCCGCGCCTCTTCGGGCGGGAGCGTGCGCGGGTCGCTCAGGCGTTTGAGGTTCGCCCTGATCTCTTCGAGCCGCGCGATGTTCTCGGGCGCGGAGACGGCGACAACGTGCTGCATCCGGTACTCGTTCGTGAGCCCGATGTCGAAGACGCGCACGCGGTCGGGCGCGGCCGCCGCGATGGCCGCGACGACGCGCTCCATCATCGCGTAGTTGGTGTGGAACTCGCCCACGTCGTAGCGCAGAAGCGACTGCGGGCGCGGCACCTGCTGGCGGTAAGGGCCGCGCGTGTAGAAGTCGAAGCGCCCGCCCGGCTCTCCGCCGCGCTCCTGCGCGGGCGCGTCGGGGCAGAGGGCGGCGACGAGGAGCAGCAGCGCGAGCGGCGCGTGCGTGCGGGCATTCTTCGTCATGGCTTGCGTAAGGTCTTCTCTTTCGGCCGTGTGTGTGTTAAAGACAGCGGCGATATTAACCCGCCGCGCGCGCCTTCCCCAAGCCGCGCGGCCGGGCTTCGGAGACGCGGAGGCACCGGCATGAGGGACGCAGACTACACGACGAGCACGCAGGGCGAGGGGCGCTGCCCGCGCTGCTCCGAGGGGCCTTTGAAAGCCTGGTACGAGCTGAGCGAAGGCGAGCGCGAGGTGGCCGCGCGCCTCCCGGCCTCGGCCGACTTCACACAGCCCGAGCGGGCCGCCCGCCACCTCTTCTGCACGCGCTGCTGGTTCGAGGAGACTTCCGGCTCGCCTCGCAACGCCTGAACGTCGCGCCGGGAACCAGGTCAGACCCGCCCGCGGTAGCGGGTGGGCCGGTGCGACACGGCGCCCCCTACTAACCAAGACCCGCCCGCTACCGCGGGTGGTTCTGACCGCTATCTACGGAGCCACGCCGATGTGGCGCACCCTGAAGTTGTTGCTCGACCGCGCGAGCGCGGAGGCGTGGCAGGTGGTCGTGGCGGTCGCGCTCTGCGTGCTGCTCCCCGCGTTCGCGGCGCTGGCGCTGTGGCCGGCGGGGTTGGCGGGGGTTGGGCTGAGGCTTTTGAAGGGGTTCGGGGTCTTCTGGGTCGTCGTCGCGGTCGTGTTCGTGTCGGCGGCGTGGGTGCAGAGGCGTCTGCGCGTGGACTTGTACACGCACCCGGACGCGTTCGTCGTGTCCAACCTGCTCGTCAGCGGCGTCCTCATGCTCGGGTGGACGGCCTTCGCGGCGCTCCTCGTGCGGGACGTGTCGGCGTTCGCGGGGGTGTGGGCGGCGTGCGTGCTCTACCTGCTGGGGCTTCTGTCGGGCGTCGTGGCGTGTCAGGTGTTGGGGTCGTTCTACAGCGGGCAGGTTTACAAGTTCGCGTGCCTGTTGGTGGCGTGCGCGGGCTTCGCCCTGTTCGCCGTGTGGCCGGCGGCGGGGCGCGCGTCGTTCGGGTGGCTCTTCGGGCTCTTGTGAGGGGGCGGGGGGCGTGCGTGAAAAATTTGTGTCTTGATTAATCCGCGATTCCGGGTATCATCTGTTTCCGCTTCCCGCGACTCAGCCCCGAGTCGGCCGCACAGTGCGGAAACACACCTCGCCGAACTAACTGTCAGCAGCCCCGCGCCCGGAGGTGTTTCAGAAGATGAAGAGGATGCTCTGCGGCTTCGCTTTCGCGCTGGCCGCCGCGACGCTCGCGCCGTCACCCGCGCCCTCGACGGCGGCCGACGACCCTTTGGCGGCCGTCATCAGGCAGGAGGGCAACACCGTCTCGCTCGACCTGCGGTTCGACCGGAAGAGGCGGAACTCCGTCCAGCACGTCCTCTCGTTCCTCGACTACGGGACGAACGGGTACGCGACCGGGTTCGTCGTCGGCGACCGGCTGGTGATGACGGCGTACCACGTCGTCTCGGGCAAGCTGAGCGCGTCGAAGAAGTCGCAGCTCGGCTTCGGCGCGAAGGACGAGCTTGAGGTCAAGGCTTACGTCAACGGCTGTCAGGCGGAGGTCTTGCGCGTGGACGAGGAGGCCGACCTCGCGCTGCTGCGCGTCTGTCGCACGCCGAAGAAGTCGGCCGCGCCCGCCTTCCAGGCGAGTCTCAGCGAGGACGAGCGGCTTCTGCTCATCGCGCGCCCGAACGGCGAGAAGAGCGTCCGGCGCGGGAAGTTCTCCGGCCCCTACACCTTCCGCGGCAAGCAGTACTGGTCGGCGCGCATCGACGGCCACGACGGCTTCTCCGGCAGCCCCGTCTACAACGACCGCGCGCAGGTCGTCGGCGTCTTCAGCGGCTACGACTGGGAGCGCAAGCTCGGCGTCATCAGCCCCGGCGAGCGCGCGCAGAAACTCCTCGAAGACTACAACAACAACTCGGGCGGGCAGTGAGCGCCTGACGGGATTGTCATAAACCGAGGGGGGATGGCGATAAACCCCGCCCGGATAGTCACGAACCGAGAAGGGATTACGGTAATCCCTTCTCGGTTCGTCGTAAACCCCGCCCGGATTGCCTTATAGCGGCGCGCGTTCGAGTGCGACCGTGACAGACGGGTCAGTACCACCCGCGGTAGCGGGTGGGCTTTTGCAGACGACGACCGTTAACAAAACGCCGCGTCGCTGACGCGACGCGGGACATTTTGCTCGACCCTGACCCGGCCTTGAAAGGCCGGGCTCAACTCAGACGCCGCTCCGCGGCACTCGACGCACCCGCTAACGGAACTGCCTCAATCCGGTCACGGGAGACTTTTCAAACCCTCGTAATGCTCTCGTAGGCGGCGCGCACGGCCGACATGCGCGCCGCCAGCTCTTGCGTGAGCTCGGCGGGCGAGCCGAAGCGTGCGCGGCGCGCGAGGTCGCGCAGGACGGGGTGGTCTTGCGCCGCGGGCAGGCGCGTCGAGCGCCCCGCGAGCAGCCGCAGCTCGTGGTCGAGCCTCCGCAGCAGCGCGTACCCTTCGCGCAGCGCCCCGTAATCCCCTTCCGACAGAGAGCCCGCTTCGCGCAGACGCGAGAGCGTCGCGCCGGTCGAGCGGTCTTCGCCCGAGTCCGGCTGCCGGTCGCGCAGTTGCAGGTAGCGCGCGGCGAAGTACACGTCCAGCATCCCGCCCGCGCCGTACTTGATGTCGGTCGCGCGCGCCGCGCCCCGCTCGCGCTCAAGGCGCTCGCGCACGCGCCGCGTCTCCGCGGCGAGGAGCGCGGCCTCCGTGGCCGCGGCCCCTTCGTGCACGGCCGCGCGCGCGCGCGCCTCCACGACGCGCCCGAACTCCTGGTCGCCCGCCACCGCACGCAGCTTGACGTGCGCCAGCCACTCCCACACGCCCGCGCGCCCGCGCAGGTACTCGACGAACGCGCGCGAGGGCGAGGCGAGCGGCCCGTTCTTCCCGTCGGGCCGCAGCCGCAGGTCTACGCGGTAGAGCGAGCCGTCGCGCGTGAGGCTTGAGAGCGCGTTGACGAGCAGCTCGACCATGCGCGCGTACGCCTGCTCGCACGTCATGCCCTTCAAAGGCGACGGCACCTCCTCGTCGTACACGAGCACCAGGTCGAGGTCGGAGCCGTAGTCCATCCCGCCGCTCGCCAGCCGCCCCAGGCCCAAGGCGGCGAGCCGCGGCCCCGCCGCCAGACGCCCGTAGCGCCGCGCCATCTCCCTCCGCGCGACGAGCAGACCCACGTTGATGCTCGCCGCCGCGAGCGAGGTCTGAAGCGCGTTCGACTGTTCTAAGGTCAACTCCCCCGCCGCGTCGCGCGCGCCGACCTCGACGACGAGGTGCGTCCACGCGCGCCGGAGCGCCGCCAACTCGCCGCGGAGCGTCGTCTCGCCGTCCACGGCCGCGCGCAGCAGCGCCCGCTGGTCGCGCGCGAAGACCCGCGCGGCCGGCGCCGCGACCGAAGCGATCAGCGCCGGGCTCGCCGTCAACATCTCTCCGAAGAACTCCGACGCGCCGCACAGCCTCACGAGTCCCCGCAGCGCCTCCTTCGAGAAGCCCTCGCCCCCCTCGGTCTTCGCCAGCGACGCGCCGACGCGCGCCGACAGCGACAGCGCACGCCGCCTGCTCAGAGAGCGCGCCGCCTCTTCCCGCAGGATGCGCTCCACCTCCTCCGCCCCCGGCGTCTCTCCGCCCCCGCGCGCGAGCCGCTGCGCGAAGGCCGCCGCCGCCGCGTGGACGTTCAAATCCTCCGCCGCCTCGAACGGCTCCGGGTGCGACGGCGTGTAGCCTTGAGCCGTCAAGGCCGCCCGAGATTCGGCGGCGCCGGGGTCTGGGCCTTGTGGGTCGGAGGCGGCGGCCGTGTCCGCCGTGACGCGGGCCGCGTTCCCGACAACGCGACTCTCATCCTCGACTTCGAAGACGCGCGCGAAGGCGCGGCTCACCACGTCCGTGTGGCGTCGGAGCGCCTCGTCGAACTCTTCCGCCGCGCGCTCGGGCGCGAAGTGCATCCGGCGCGCGAGCAGTGCGCGGCGCTGCGGGTCTTCGGGCACGGTGTGCGTCTGCAAGCCCTGCTCCATCTGCAAGCGGTGCTCGACCGTGCGCAGGAAGTTGTAGGCGTCGGACAGCCCGCTCCGCTCGTGCTCTTCGATGAGGCCGCGGTCTGCGAGCCGCCCCAGAGAGATGAGCGTGTGCGGCGCCTGGAGCCACGCGTCGCGCCCGCCGTGCGCGAGCTGGAGCGCCTGCGCGATGAACTCGATCTCGCGGATGCCGCCGCGGCCGAGCTTGACGTTGAAGCCGCGCGACTCCTCCGCGTGGAAGCGGTCGATCTTCTGCTTGGCGAGCCGCACGTCGGCGAGCGCCTGCGCGACCGTCTGCTCCCGCCGGTAGACGCGACGGCGCAGCCCTTCGGCGAAGCGCGCGAAGAGAGTTTGCGAGCCCGCGGCCGCGCGCGCCCGGATGAGCACCTGCAACTCCCACGCGTGCGCCTTCTCGCGGTAGTAGCGCAGCGCCTCTTCGAGCGCGACGGCCAAGGCGCCGTCGCGCCCGTGCGGCCTCAGACGCAGGTCGACGCGGTAGGCGGCGCCCTCGCCCGCGGGGCTCCCGACGATGCGCGCGGCGCGCTCGGCCAGGCGAACGAAGAACTCGCGGTTGGTCGTCGCGCCGCGCTCGCCCGCGCCGGAGGTCTCGCCGTCCTCGGAGTAGAGGAAGAGGAGGTCGATGTCGGACGAGTAGTTCAGCTCGCGCGAGCCGAGCTTGCCGAGCGCGACGACCGCCACCTCGGCCGTCGTCTTGCGCCCGCGCGCGTCCGTGCGCTGCGGCGCGCCGTAGAGGTTCTCAAGCTCCTGCCGCGCCAGCGAGAGCGCGTGGACGAGCGCCGCGTCGGCGAGGTTCGAAAGCTCCTCCGTCGTCTCGACCAGGTTCGTCGCGCGGCGTATGTCGTGGAGGTAGACGCGCAAAAGCTCGCGGCGGCGGAAGCGCGCGAGCTGCACCTGCGGCGTGACCTGCGTGTGCGTCAGCGCGAAGCGCGCCAGCGACTCGCTCAACTCCTCGGTCGTCCGCACGCGCGCGTCGGCGCGCTCGCGCGCGAGCCAGGGGAGGTAGTCCGGGTTCTGTTCGAGCGTCGTGCCCAGCAGCGGGCTCCACGCCGCGAGCGTGAGCGCGTCGGCCAGCAGCCCCTCGTCGCGCGCGAAGGCGCGCGCCGCGCGCGCGTGCCCCGCCGTGACGCGCTCGTAGAACAGGCGCGCGCCCTCCGGGTCGGGCAGCTCGCGGATGAGTGATTCGGTCTTTTCGTCCGGCGCCGGCAAGGTGGTTCTATGTTAGCGGTAAGCGGTAAGCGGTAGAAAACCCTTCGACGAGAGCGGCCGTGTTGCAAATGTCAACGACCGTCCCGGGAAGGGTTTTCTACCGCTTACCGCTTACCGCTTACCGCTCACTCCTAGATGTCGAAGTACATCGAGTACTCCAGCGGGTGCGGGCGCATCCGCATGGGGTTGATCTCCTTCTCGCGCTTGTAGGTGATCCAGCGGTCGATGAGCTGCGGCGTGAAGACCTCGCCCTTGAGCAGGAACTCGTGGTCGTTCTCCAAAGCCCTGAGCGACTCGTCGAGCGAGCCCGGGAGGCTCGGCACGTTCTTCAGCTCCTCGGGCGCGAGGTCGTAGATGTCCTTGTCGAGCGGCTCGCCCGGGTCGATGCGGTTCTGCACGCCGTCGAGCCCCGCCATCAGCATCGCCGAGAAGGCGAGGTACGGGTTGCACGAGGGGTCGGGCGGCCGGAACTCAAGCCGCTTGAGCTTCGGGTTGGTCGAGAACATCGGGATGCGGATGGCCGCCGAGCGGTTCCGCGCCGAGTAGGCGAGGTTGACCGGCGCCTCGAACCCCGGCACTAAGCGCTTGTAGCTGTTCGTCGTCGGCGCCGCGAAGGCGACGACCGCCGCGGCGTGCTTCAAGAGCCCGCCGATGTACCAGCGGGCGGTGTCGGAGAGGCCCGCGTAGCCGTCGCCCGCGAAGAGCGGCTTCTCGTCCTTCCAGAGCGACTGGTGGCAGTGCATCCCGGAGCCGTTGTCGCCGTACATCGGCTTGGGCATGAAGGTCGCGGCCTTGCCGTACTGGTAGGCGACGTTGCGGACGACGTACTTGAAGATTTGCAGGTTGTCGGCCGTGCCCAGCATCGTCGAGTAGCGGAAGTCGATCTCGCACTGGCCGGCGGTGGCGACCTCGTGGTGGTGGCACTCGACCGTGATGCCGCACTCCTCAAGCGTCAGCGAAATCTCCGAGCGCAAGTCCGACAGCGTGTCGGCCGGCGGGACGGGGACGTAGCCCTCCTTGTTGCGGATGCGGTAGCCGAGGTTGGGGCCGCGGAAGTCGTCCTCGCCGCGGCCCGAAGACCAGATGCCCTCGTCGGAATGAATGCGGTAGCCCGAGTGGTGCGGCTCGTTGTTGACCTCGACGCCGTCGAAGATGAAGAACTCGGCCTCGGGGCCGAAGTTGACCGTGTCGGCGATGCCCGTGAAGCGCAGGTAGCTCTCGGCGCGCTGCGCGACCGAGCGCGGGTCGAGGCCGTAGCCCTCCTTCGTGATGGGGTCGACGGCGTTCGCGATGACGACGAGCGTCGGCTCCTCGGCGAACGGGTCCATGAAGACGCGCGACGGGTCGGGGATGAGCAGCATGTCCGACTCGTGGATCGAGGCCCAGCCGCGCAAGGAGGAGGCGTCGAAGCCGAAGCCGTCCTCGAACGAGCCCTCGTCCAGCTCGTGCAGAGGGAAGCTCAGGTGGTGCCAGGCCCCGACGAGGTCTGTGAACCGTACCGAGACGAACTTCGCCTCGTGGTCTTCGGAATACTTCAAGACCGCTTTTGCGTCCATAATCTCTCCTGAAAGTGCGTCTGAAGGGGGTGGAAGGTGTCGGCCGCCTGTGTGTGGCGGCCCCTGTGCGGCGGAAAAGAGAGCGGGCGGTTGTTCATCAAGCAGGTCAAGCCGCCTTAAAAAGCAGGCATTATAGCCGCGCCCCCGCGCCCGCCGTCAAGCGCTTGCGCGCCGGGCGTTTCGGCGCGCGGCCGCGAAGCGACCCGCAGCGCAGGATAAACCTTTTTCGTGCGCCGTTTAGCCCCGGGGCGTACGCTTACGGCCCGAAAAAAATAGTTTTTGACCGCCCCCCCGCTTTTCTGTTAAATTGCGCCATTAAGCAAGTCCAATCCAGTTGCTTCAAACCGCACGAGAGCCCGCGAGGAGGCTGACCCCCGAGTTTGTCCAAAGCACGCGAACCCACAGGGAGGCAGGAGAGCTAGAAGTTGACCACGGCCATCGAACAGACGCTTGAGACCTACGGCATAGAGAACTGGGGGGCCGGCTACTTCGGCATCAATCGCAAAGGCAACCTCGTCGTCCACCCTTCCGAATCCGACCAGAACCGCGCGGCCGACGTGCGCGAGATCGTCGACGACCTGCGCCGCCGCGGCATCCAGACGCCGGTGCTGCTCCGCTTCCCGCAGCTCATCGCGGGGCAGGTCAGGAAACTCCAGAGGGCCTTCCGCAACTCCATCCGCGAGTACGAGTACCAGGGCTCGCACATGTGCGTCTACCCGATGAAGGTCAACCAGAACCGGGCGGTCGTCGAGGAGTACCTGCGCGAGGGCGTGCGCTACGACTTCGGGCTCGAAGCGGGCTCGAAGGCCGAGCTCTACGGCGCGCTCGCGATGGAGCAGTCGGGCGAGAGCCTGCTCGTCCTGAACGGCTTCAAGGACGAGGAGTTCATCGAGCTGGCCTTCCTCGGCGCGCGCTCCGGGAAGCGCGTCGTCATCGTCATCGAGAAGCTGAACGAACTCGACCACGTGCTCAAGATGGTCGACCGCTTCGAGGACAGCGACCTGCCGATGGTGGGGCTGCGCGTCAAGCTCTACTCGAAGGGCTCGGGGCGCTGGGAGAAGTCGGGCGGCGAGGCGGCGAAGTTCGGGCTCACCACGACGGAAATCCTGGAGACCATCCGGCGGATGCAGGAGGCGGGGCGCATCGACATGCTCAAGCTCCTGCACTTCCACATCGGCTCGCAGCTCACCGACATCAAGCGCATCAAGAACGCGATGAAGGAGGCCGCGCGCGTCTACGCCAAGATCGTCCAGATGAAGGTGCCCGTCGACCTCCTGGACGTGGGCGGCGGGATGGCGGTCGATTACGACGGCTCGAAGACGGCCTTCGACTCCTCGGCCAACTACACGGCGCAGGAGTTCGCCAACGATGTCGTCTACACCATCATGCAGGTCTGCGACGACGAGAACGTCCCGCACCCGACCATCATCCAGGAGTCCGGCCGCTACCTCTCGGCCTACCACGCCATCCTCGTCACCAACGTCCTCTCGGAGATCGAGACGGTCGTCGAG
>DASVQJ010000186.1:0-20363 GCA_036389235.1 Pyrinomonadaceae bacterium
GGGCGTCGGGCGAGGCGCCCGCGGGCGCCGGGCCGTTCTCCGGCGCCGGCTCGACGCGCGCGCACGAGAGCGCGAGCAGGAGCGAGGCCGCGCAGACGAGTACCTGTTGGATGAAGAGTGCCATGCTTAACTTTCTGCGAAGACCCGCCATCTCACTCCGAGTCCTCGATGACCTCATAAGTCGTCACGATCTCGACGCCCGGCCGGAGCGTGGCGGCGACGCTGCAATACTTCGTCTCTGACAGCTCGACGGCCGAGGCCACCGCCGCCTCCGAGACGCCGCGCCCGCGAACGACGTGGCGCACCTCGATGCGCGTGAAGGCGCGCGGGTGTTCGTCGCGCCGCTCGCCCCGCACCTCGACGCGGTAGTCCGACACCTGCTGCCGCTTCTTCTTCAAAATCGAGACCACGTCCACGGCCGTGCAGCCGCCGAGCGCGAGCAGAAGCATCTCCATCGGCGTCGCGGCGGCGGCGCGCTCCTTGTCGGTTTCGATGACCTGCGCGTGCCCGCCCGGCGAAATCCCGATGAGGAGGCCGTCGCCCGCCGAGTGGATGACCGCCTTCGCCCCGCCGTTGTCCATGAACTTTAACCTCCGGTCCGGCAAGCATAACACGCCGCGCTCCCAGCTCAAGGGTTGTACGTTACCCGAACATCCGCGTCAGGTTCAGTACAGGAAAGGGGCCGAAATATTGCTTTTTCGTTGAGACTGCGTGCGCGCTCAGGGGCACGGCGGTTGCTTAACCCGTAGGCAGGTGATTCCTTGCTCGAAGCGTATGTCTCTCCGGTTTCCAACGCTTCTCCCCGTACATCTGTGGAGCAGGGGGGCGGCGCTGTCTTCGTGCGGCGCGGACGCCTCGCCTAACTTTCTGAATCCGGAATTGTGAAGCAACATTTGGAGGGAAGAGCGATGAACATAATCAGACAGACGATCTCGGTGGCGCTCGTCGCCGCGATGCTCAGCCTCGGGCTGGCCGCGTCGGCGCAGGCGCAGCGCCCGTATCGCATGAACGACCGGCAGGTCGAGGCCGCCCTGCGCCGCGTCGAGACCGACGCCGACCGCTTCCGCGCGAGCTTCTCGGCGGCGCTCGACCGCAGCCGCTGGAACGGGACGAGCACCGAAGACCAGCTCAACACCTACGTGCAGAACTTCGAGACCGCGACCGACCAGTTGCGCTCGCGCTTCAACGCGCGCAACGCGGCCGCCGCCGACGTGGAGAACGTGCTGCGGCAGGCCGCTTTCCTGAACGACTTCATGATGCGCAACCGGCTCGACATGCAGGCCATGAACGACTGGACTTCGCTGCGCGCCGACCTCGACGCGCTGGCGCGCGTCTACAACGTGACGTGGGACTGGACGCGCCAGACGGGCGCGGGCTACGGCAACCCGGGCTACGGTAACAGCGGCCCGGCGCAGACGGGCGCCGCCTACCGCATCGGCGACCGCCAGCTCGACGCCATCATCCGCCGCGTCGAGACCGGCGCCGACCGCTTCCGCACGAGCATAGCCAACTCGCTCAACCGCAGCCGCTACGACGGCACGCGCGCCGAGGACAACATCAACCAGTTCATCCGCGACTTCGAGACGGCGACCGACCAGCTCCGCTCGCGCTTCGACTCGCGCAACTCGGCGGCCTCGGACGTGGAGAACGTCCTGCGCCAGGCGACCTACATCGACGACTTCATGACGCGCCAGACGCTCTCGATGAGGGCCGAGAACGACTGGACGACGCTCAAGGGCGACCTGAACCAGCTCGCCTCCGCCTACAGCTTGGCCTGGAACTGGGACGTGCGCTCGATGCCGGGCTCCGGCAACAACACGACGGCCGACACGAACGTCTTCGGCGACCAGCGCCGCGGCGGCGGCATGCGCGCCGCGGGACGCCTGACCGGCACGTTCCGCCTCGACACGACGCAGAGCGACAACGCGACGACGGTCGCGGAGAACGCCGTGCGCAACCTGCCCTTCGGCGACCGCGCGCGCGTGCGCGAACAGCTCATGCGCCGTCTGGAATCGCCCGAGATGCTCGCCATCGAGCGCAACGGCGACAGCGTGACCATCGCCAGCTCGCGCGCGCCGCAGACGACCTTCACGGCCAACGCGGGCGAGTCGCGCGAGCAACTGCCGAACGGCTCCTACTCGCGCGTCACCTCGACGATTCAGGGCGACCGCCTCGTCGTCCGCTCGTCGGGCAACCGCGAGACCGACTTCAGCGTGACCTTCGACCCGATTGAGGGCGGGCGCCGCCTGCGCGTCACGCGCGAAATCTGGAACGAGCGTCTCGGCGTCAACCCCATCGTCGTGCAGAACATCTACGAGCGCACGTCGGACGTGGCCGAGTGGAACGTCTACAACGGGACGACGGCCGGCTACAGCCAGCCGGGCACCACCTCCTCGGCCGCGGGCGACTTCGTCATCCCCGACGGGCAGATGTTGACGGCGAGGCTTGAGACCGACCTCTCGACCCGCACGGTGCAGACGGGCGACCGCTTCACGATGACCGTGACCTCGCCCGCGCAGTTCCAGGGCGCCGTCATCGAGGGGCACGTGGCGAGTTCGAGCCGTTCGGGCCGCGTCACGGGGCGCTCCGACATGTCGCTCAACTTCGACACGATCCGCTACAACGGCCGCACCTACCAGTTCGCCGGCTTCATCGACAGCGTCCGCACGCAGGGCGGCGAGACGGTGCAGGTGGACAACGAAGGCACGGTGCGTGACGAAGGCAGCCGCGGCACCCAGACCGCGCAGCGCGCGGCCATCGGCACGGCGGTCGGCGCCATCATCGGTGCCATCGCGGGCGGCGGCAAGGGCGCGGCCATCGGCGCCATCGTCGGCGCGGGCGCCGGGGCGGGCTCCGTCTACGTCCAGGGCCGCGAAGACCTCGAACTGCTGAGCGGCAGCGAGGTGACCATCCGCGCCAGCGCGCCGAACAGGTAAGTAAGGCGGTAGACAGTAGTCATTAGAAAGACAGGCGGCGCGTCCGGTTAATAATCCGGGCGCGCCGCTTTGTCTTTACTACTGTCTACTGACTACTGTCTAATGACTACTGTCTACTCTCTCGTTTCTGACGCCCGCTCACGCTGGCGGTTGTCTCTGTGCTAGTATTCGTCCGCCCTTCAACCTCTCGGCCTAGAAGAAACGTTTGGAACTGTCGAGGGGGCACGAACCCGCGAGGAAAGTGTCTCGGTGCCGGCGCGCACGGGCGGCGCCGCGTGGTGAACCGATGGCCGCAATCCTGATCGTTGACGACGAAGACGTGGTGCGCGACGTGCTCTACGACCTCTTTTCGGAGGATCACATGTGCCACGCCGCGGACACGGCCGAGCAGGCGCTCACCTTCCTGCGCGAGCAGACGTACGACGCGGTGCTGACTGACATCTCGATGCCGGGACTGAGCGGCGTGGAACTCCTGGGCTACCTCCGGAGCGAGCAGCCCGACACGCCCGTCATCGTCATCTCCGGCATCGGCGACCGCGAGCACGCCGAAGGGCTCATGCGCCTCGGCGCCTTCGACTTCATCCTCAAACCCTTCAGCCTCGAAGCCGTCGAGCGGAGCGTCGCCCGCGCCCTCGACCAGGGCCGCGCTCGCAAGGCCGGCCGCCGCGCCGACTGAACGCGGGCCTGCCTCTTACTCCCTGACCGAAATCTGATCCGTCATCACCTTGACGAGCACCTTGCGCCCGTCGGTCGCGACGACGTGCACGTCGTCGGCGTCGAAGCGGAGCGGCTCGGCCCCGGCCGCGAGGGCTTCGACCTCGAAGGTCAGGAGCACGCCAGCGCCGCTCAGCGGCGAGGCCGGCGGCGCGACGCTGACGAGGAGAATCCCCTCGGGCGTCAGCGTGTGCGTGACGCGCGCGCCGTCGGGGGTCGAGAGCGTGCCGGCGCCGACCGTGCGCAGCGCGAGCACGCGCGGGTCGAGCCTGAAGCTCAGCGCGAGCAGGCCGAGCGGCGCGTCCGTCTTGAGCAGAAGCTTGAGCTGCCTGCGCTCGCCGACTCGCAGAGGGCTCGGCTCCGACATCAGGCGGAGCGAGGCGGCGCTCGTCGCCGTCGCCGCGGCGCGATCCGTCAGCGGCTTCTCCGTGATGACCGAGACCGGCGCGGCGGCCGGGGCTTCCGAAGTCAGCGAGGCGTCCCGCACGCTCGCCGCGCCGTCGTTCAAAGACGCATCCTTGCGCGCGGCCGGCGCCTGCTGCGCGAGCGAGAAGAGCGAGTTGCCGGGCACGACCTTCGCGCTCCCCACCGGCTGAGTCGGTTCGTCGGCGGAGGGCGGAGTGGCCCGGGTCGCGGCGGGGACTTTGGGGGCCGCGTCGCGCGGGGCGCTGTTCATTAACTCCTTCGGCGCCGGGATGAAAGTCGGTTCGGCGTCGGACTGCACGGAATCGATTGGCGCCGTCTGGAGCGACGCGGGCTTGGCGGTCGCCACGGGCTCGGCCGGCGCGGAGGGCAGCTCGACGCGGGCGTGCGTCGGGAGCGTGCGCGCCGCGGCCAACTGCTCCTCGCGCACGAGCTCGCCCATCATCGCTTCGAGCGTGCCCGTGGTCGGCGTCTGGAGCGTCCCCGAAGGGTGCATCTCCTCGTCCTCCGGGTTCACGGACGAGGCGCGCATGACGTGCGGCGTGACGGCGATGACGATGTCCGTCTGCGAGTCCTCGCGCCGCGGCGCGGTGAACAACTGGCCGAGCACGGGCACGAGCCCCAGCACGGGCAGGCCCTGTCGGCCGCGCGACTGCTGGTTCTGCGCGACGGAGGCGATCATCATCGTCCGGTTGTTCTGGATGCGCGCCGTGCCCTCGATGTTCCGCTCGGTGAAGGTCGGCGTCAGGGCCGCCGCGCCCGCCGTCCGCGTCACGTCGTTCGACTTGATCGACATCTTCACCTGCACGTCGAGGTTGGGGAAGACCTGCGGCGTGAACTCAAGCGTCAGTCCAGTCTTCTCGTACTGGATGACGGGGTAGCCGTTGCCGCCGAACAACCCCTGCGTGACGCCGGGCTGCTTGTCGTCGCCGCCCGTCGAGACGGAGCCGTAGGGCGAGACGGTCGCCGTCTGCACGGGGACGCGCTGGCCGATGTGCGCCGTGGACTTCTCGCCGTCGAAGGCGTGCACCTGCGTGGAGGCGACGAGCCGCGTGTTGTCGCGGCGCTGCAAGGCGGACAGGGCGGTCGGCGGGACGATGAAGGCCGCGCCCAGCGCCGTCGGCACGGCGGCGAGCGCCTGGGTCACGACCTGGCGGCTGCCGCCGAAGACGTTCAAGCCCTTCTGTATGCCGCCGAGGTTGGCGAGCGTGTCGCCCGTGCCGATCTGGTTGCCGAACTGCATGAGGTCTTCGCGCGAGACCTCGAAGATGTTCACGTCCATCACGACCTCCGCGCGCTCCTTGTCGATGGAGCGGAGCAGTTCTGCGACGAGGCGGACGTTCTCGGGCGTGTCGCGGACGGTGATGGAGTTGGTCGCCTTGTTGGCGGTGATGACCGGCTGGCGCCCGGCCTGCGGCGGGATCGAGGCCGTGATGAGCGTGCGCGCGTCGTTCGGGTCTACGTTGTAGAGGTAGAACGTCCGGAGGACGAGCTGCTGGTACTGCGGGCGCTTGACCTGGTCGGCGACGACGATGGTGCGCGCCGAGAGCTTCTGGAAGAAGAGGCCCTGCGTGAGGAAGATGTAGTCGAGCGCCTGCGCGGCCGTCACGTCGATGAGGTCAACGCTCACCTCGCGCCTGGGGAAGTCGCGGTCGAAGACGACGTTGATCCTGAGCTGGCGCGCGAGGTAGCGGACGAACTTTTCGAGGTCGCCGCTGTACTGGATGGACTGCAACTGCTCGTTGCGCGTCGGCGCGAGCGTGTCGTCGGCGCGGCGGTTCGCCTCGTAGGCCGTGGGCTGCATGCGCGCCGCCGTCTGCGGCCTCGCGACGGGCGCCGGGCTTTCCGCCTCCTGGCGCTCGTCCTTGCCGGTCTGGAGTCTGAACGCGCGCTCCATCATCGAGCGCGCCAGCTCGTTCGCGGGGTCGTAGCCGTATGCGCGCCGGAAGGCGTTGTAGGCACCGAGGTAGTCGCCGCGCTCCAGGAGCGCCGCGCCCTGCTGCGAGAACGCTTGCGAGGCGTTGAAGAGCGCGCGCCGGAGGTGAAGCTGGTACTCGCTGTTCGAGGGCTCGGCCGCGGCCGCGAGCGAGAACTCCTCGGCCGCCTTCTCCCACTGCTGCGCCGCCTCCTGCCGCAACCCCTCCTTGTAGTTCTTCTGCCCCTTGCCCGACCAGGCGGACGCCGCCGGCGCGAGCAGGCAGAGCGTGAGCAGGCTTGAGGCGAGGCGAAGGGTTGTGCGCCGCGTGGGACGTTCTGTTATGCTGCCGGCCAAGTTGCACCTCCGGGAATCCGCGTGGCCTGTGGAGACGAAAGGGAAGGGGTTAGTTCGTGGACGCCGGCGCGAAAGACGTTCGCGCCGTGCGCGGGTCGGTGCCGAAAAGGGGCGAAAAACGCTCGTCTCTGCTCAAAAATATGAGCAGACATGATTGATTAAACAGAGTTGGCCGAAGATTGTCAAGGTTGGCCGGTGATTTTCTGGAAATGTTGAAAGCCCTTCCAGAAGAGGTCGAGCTGTTCCGCGACCGCGCCTGGCGGCGCGAGCCCGAGGCGCGCGTCGAGACGGCGGCCGACGCCGAGAAGCTGGTCGAGGCCGCGGGCTTCTGCGCGACGATGACCGACTCGCGGCGCCCGGGGCCTTCGCTCTACGTGGCGGTCTGCGGCCGGCGCGACGCGCACATGCCGCGCAACGTGCAGAAAGACCCGGAGAGCAGTCTGACGTGGGTTCTGAAGGACGAGTTGATGCGGCGCGGGCGCGTCTACTACGCGAAGCTGACGAAGAACCGCTCGACTTTCGTCGCCCGGCGACTCGTCCCGCACTTCAACGCCCTCTGGGGTGTCGCGCGGCGCTCGGAGGCGGCGGCCCTCTCGCCGGACGCGCGCGCGGTGCTGAAGGTTCTTCGGAAAGAGTGGGAGATGGCGACCTGCGACCTGCGCGAGGCGTCGAAGGTCACGGAGCGCCCGCGCTTCACGCGCGCGCTCGACGAGTTGCAGCGGACGCTGAAGGTCATCCCGCAGGAGGTCTTGTACGAGCCCTGGTTCACGTACATCTGGGCGCTCAGCGAGGGGCGTTTCGCGGACGAGTTGTCGAAGAAGGTGGGCAGGGAAGAGGCCCTGCGCGAGGTGGCGCGCGCCTACCTGGAGGGCGCGGGGATGACCCTGCGCGGCGAGCTGGCGAAGGTGACGGGGCTCTCGCGCGCCGACGCAGGGAAGGGCAACCACGCGCTGGTCAAAGAGGGTTACGCCGTCCGCGTGGAGGATGGCGTCTACCGGCTGGCGGATTTCGAAGAGAGGGTCGGACGTCTGTAGCTGAAATTTGAAATTTCAAATTTGAAATTTCAAATTAAGTTAGTGTCTCTGTGGTTAATTCTTAAACGCCGGGGCGCGGCTCGGGCGGGTCTGGGAGTCGGCGCAGTTCCTGTTCGATCTCTTCGAGCGCCTCCTGACTCTCGCGGACGGAGTCGAGGGCGAGGGGGCGGTTGTCGCGGACGTTGTCGAGGCGTTTGAGGGCCAGCTCGGTCTCGGCCTGGCTGGCGTCGCGGCTGGCGACGGCCTCGATGAGTTGCAGGCGGGCGTCCATCTCGCGCGCGTGCTCGTCGGCCTCGCGCCGGACGCGCTCCAACCGCTCGCGGTCTTTCCGTAAATCTTCTTCAACTTCGGCGCGGCCTCCGGCCTGGAGGCCGGAGAGGCTTTGCAGGCGCCGCTCGACCTGCTCCGCGTCGGTGCGTGCGCGCGCGAGCACGCGGGACGCCGTCAGACGCGCGGCCAGCGTCTCGCGGTAGGCGTCTGCGAGCAGAGGGTTGCGCGCCCCCATCTCGCGCAGCGTGCGGCGCTGGTCCTGAGAAAGCTCGGACTCGAAGAGGGAAAGCTCGTCGGCGGTCACGCCGTCGGCGGCGAGGCGCTCGCGCAGGCGCCGCTCCCAGAGCCGCCTGTACATCACGACGAGGAAGGCCGCGACCAACCCGAAGACCGCGAAGATGCCGAGCGTGGAGAGCGCGACGAGCAACTCCTCGCCCGGGTTCTCCGTGACGGTGAAGTAGCGGAAGAGGAAGTAGGCCGGCAGCGGCAGCGTCACCAGCAGGAAGACGAGCAGCGGCGACCAGCGCAGCGCCCACGCCTTCAAACGGTCGCCCGAAGTGAGCCCGTTCCCCTTCTCGCCCAAAACCCGCCTCCCCGCCGAACCCCCCCAACGATTTTCGGCATCAAACCCCAGACACACCGCAGCCCTTTTGCAGCCCGACCCCGATACGTTTCGCACGGCCGAAAAGCTATAATAGCAGAGCCTCGCTTGAGGCGAAGGCTGGCCCGAGGAGGGGCGATGAGGAGACCTTACAGAAATCTTGCCGCCGCGCTGTCGCTGGCGCTCACACTCGCGGCGCCCGCCGCCGCGCGCGCGCAGAAGAAGGACGGCGGCAACGGCGGTCGCGCCGAGGCGCGGCGCGACGTGCGCACGGTGACCATCCCGGTGACGCTGCGCCTGCCCGAGCGCGCGCAGCAGGCCGAGGTGAGCTACCTCGAAGACCTGCAAGTCTTCGAGGACGGCGAGCGCCAGGAGATTCTGGCCGTCCGCGGCGCGGGGCGGTCGCCCCTGACGCTGGCCGTGCTCATCCAGGACGACCTCGTCTCGTCGGTGAGCAACGAGATTCGGGGCATCGCGGCCTTCGTGCGCAAGCTCCCGCCGGGCTCGCGCGTGATGGTCGGGTATTTGAGCTCGGGCTCGCTGCGCGTCCGGCAGAAGTTCACGAACGACCTCGAACGCGCGGCGAAGTCTCTGCGCATCCCGCTCTCTTCGACGGCCGCCGCGCCCTACAACCCGTTCGCGCTGACGAGGGACGCCGTCAAGCGCTTCGAGTCGCAGCCCGTCGGGCGCCGCGCCGTGCTGGTCTTGAGCGACGGCATCGACCTCTCGCGCGGCCTGACGAACTCTTCGCCCGGGCAGAGCCTCGACCTCCAGCGCCTGCTCGACGAGTCGCAAAGGCTCGGCGTCGCCGTCTATTCGATCTACGCTCCGAGCGTGGGCGGCGGCGACCTCTCGCTCGTCGGCAACGGCCAGGGCTCGCTCCAACGCCTGTCGGACGAGACGGGCGGGCGCGCCTTCTTCCAGGGCTCGGGCGCGCCGGTCAGCCTCGACAACTACCTGCGCGAGCTGGACGCGCTGCTCTCCCGCCAGTTCGCCCTGACCTATCTCTCGACCCACCCCGACAAGGGCTTCCACAAGGTGCGCGTCGTCGCCAACACCGGCGACGCCGAAATCTTCTACCCGAAGGGGTACACGTTTAAGAAGTAGACAGTAGTCAGTCAGTAGTCAGTAGCAAGGATAAAAACCGCGCGGCTCTCATCATTCGCCGATGAGAGCCGCGCGGTCTCACATTCACCAACTACCGGCTGCTGACTACTGACTACCGTCTACTGCCTTTCGCCTTATCTTGCGAGCGCGTCGGCGGTCTGCCAGCGGCCGGGGGAGGGGGCGAGCAGGCTGAGTACCTCGCGGAGCGATTCGAGGTGGTTGTTCGTCAGTGCGAGCCGCGCCCCGCCGAGCTGCACGGAGGCGTTGCGCGCGTGCGTGAGCGCGGCGAGGTCTGCGTAAGAGAGCGTCAGGCGCACGGCGTTGCCGCCGTGCTGCGAGCGGAAATTGACGTTCTGCGTGAAAGGGTGCGCCTGGCCGTCGAGCACGAGCGAGACCGCGCCCTGCGGCCGCGCCGCGGGCGCGGTCGTGTAGAGGACGAGTTCGAGCGAGGGCGTGCCGGGGCGCTTCGCGCTCTGGTGCATGAAGGAGGCCGCGAGGTAGTAAAGCCCCGTGCCGTCGGCTATCGCGCGCGGGTGCTGGAGCGTGGTGCGCATCCCGCCGGCCCGCGAGTCGAAGGACGTGACGATCTCGGCGTCGTGCTTGAAGGGCGACGGCGGCGGCTTCGGGCAGAGGCGCTTCTGGGGGAAGGCCGTGGCGGCGAGCAGGGTCAGCAGGGCGGCGGAAAGTAACAGTCGGGAAGTTTTGCGCATTGGGGGTTCCTTTGTGCTCTCGGTAAAAAGACGGGGTGGCGACCGCGGAGTCCGCGAGGGTCGGCCGTCTCGCCCGCGGCCGGGGGGCCGGCGGCGAGACAGTTTTCGGACTTCAGGGGTCGATGCATCGGATTAAAGTTCTGAATAAAAAGGACGGGAAGAGCTTGCCGCCTCCGGCGAGAATTGCGCTGCCGGGTCGGGCAGCGGGAGACTAACATCAAACGCGAACTTTTTCCAGACCCGGCCGCAGAAAGATGCCCCGGGCGTGTCTCGCGTCTGCTTTCCGTCCTTCGGGATGACCCGCGCGGGCGGGTTCGTGCGACTGCGGGAGAGTCAGAGGTTAGGAGGGCAAGTCCGCGCCCGCGAATCAGGGCGCACTTCGAATATAGAACACGGCCGCGGGACTTGTCATTGCATTTTTTCGTCAAACACGTTGCGGCCGCCGGGTGAGTTAAATTCTCGCGGCTTGAGGTCAGTGCTTCACCCTTGCAACGCGGAGGCGCGGAGGGCGCTGAGGGGCGCAGAGAGTTAAGATATCTCTGCGCCCCCTCAGCGCCCTCCGCGCCTCCGCTTTGAAGCGCCCTTGGCCCTGCAAGCCCCTTAGAACTTATAACGGTAGCGCAGCGTCACGCCGCGGCCCGCGCCGTCCACGCCCCAGCTAATCCCGCGGTACTGCTTGTCGCCGATGTTCTCGAAGTCGAAGAAGACCTCCGACCGCTCGCCGAAGCGGAGGGCGCCGCGCACGCCCACCAGCCCGTAGCCGGGGAGGTGGTCGAAGAGCGGGACGGCCGTGTCGGGGCCGACGACGGTCACGCCGTTGATAGTCGCGCCGACGGGCAGGAGCCGGTTCTGCACCTGCGCCAAAGTCTCGCCCGTCGAGACGAGAATCCCGCCGGCCGAGCCGCAGCCCGTAGCACCCGGCGTCGTCACGCCGCGCACGCACGCGCCGCGGCGGAAGAAGTTCTGTATCTGCGTGCGCGAGCGCGCCGCGCCCGTGCGCCGGTCGGCGAGGTCGAGCGACGAGAGCCGGTTCTGCCGCGCGGCGAGAGTCGCGTAGGGCTCGACGTAGAAGCGCGAAGTGCCGCGCGGCTGGTAGCGCAGCGAGACGAAGCCCGTGGCCGGCGGCAGGCCGCCCTCGATGTTCGGCGGCAGGCCGTTGAGCAGGCTGTGCGCGCGGATGTGCGTGAAGTTGCCGCGGGCGGTGAAGTCGCGCGACAGGCGCGCGTCCGCGGCGAACTCGACGCCGTTGAGCCGCGCGTCGTCGTAGTTGACGCGGACGAGCACGGGGCTCGTGGCGGCGGCCACGAAGACGAGGCCGCTCGCGGTCTGCCTGGTGATCTCCTCGCTGCCGAGGAGGAGCCCCCGCGCGCCCTGCGGCAGCACGAGCGCCTGGTCGAAGTACACGTCCGAGAGCTTGTTCGTGAAGCCCGTCAGTTCCGCGCGGAAGCGCGCGCGCGTGTAGCGGAAGCTGAGGTCGAAGCTGTCGCTCTTCTCAGGCCCGAGCGGCGTGACGGGGATGCCGGACGAGACCGCGTCGGCGCCGGCCGTCGTGCCGATGAAGCCGCCGAGCCGCGCCGCGGTCGAGGCGTCAACCTCGAAGCCCGTGCCGACGAACCCGATGATGCCGAGGTCGGTCGTGTTCGGCGCGCGGAAGCCGCGCGTGTACTTCGCCGCGACGTCGAAGCCCTTGCCGACCGTGACGACCGCGCCGACGCGGCCCGAGAGAGCGTCGAAGCGCGCGCTGTCGTCGGGGAAGAGCGGGCGGCCGTTGACCACGGGCGCGTTCGCCGCGCGCGACCTGTAGGACGCGACGCTGTAGCGCAGCGCGCCGCTCAGCCGCAGGCGTTCGGGGATGGCCGTGAACACGTCCTGCGCGAAGAGTCCGTAAGAGAGGTAGCGCGAGCCGTTCGGGATGCGCGGCCGCGAGGGGGTCACCGCCCGCGTCAGGGCGTTGGTCGTGAAGGCCGGCGCGCTGATCTTGTCGCGGTACACGTCCGCGCCGAGCGTGAGCGTGTTGTCCTCGTTGACGCGCTTGTTCAGATGGAAGTTGAAGCCGAGGACGTTCGTGCGCTCGCGCTGGTTGGTGATGTCGCCGAAGGGGTTGCCCTGCCCGCCCTGGTTGACGCGCTCCTCGCGCTGGCCGTTGTAGGAGAAGGTGAACTGCGCGTCGTCGAAGGGGCCGAGGTTCTGCCTGACGAGCCGCGCGTAGAAGAGGTCGACCATGATGTTGCGCAGGTCTGCGACGAGGTTGCCGTCGCCGCCCGCCAACTGGTCGTAGCGGCGCCCGCCGTCCTGCTGGTTGCGCGCGTAGCTGAAAAGTACCTGCGTCGTCTCGTCGAGGTTGAAGCTCGTGCGCAGCAGCCCGCCGTACTGCGTGAACGCCGTGTCGGGCAGGCGACGCCCGAGCACGTCCGAGGGGATGCCGAGGAAGCGCGTCACCGCCGCGTGCGTGTCGAGGCCGGCGCCGGGGCGCAGGCGGTTGATGCGCCGCGCGTTCAGGTTGAGCAGCGCGCCGAACCGCTTCGTCCCGTAGGTCAGGAGCGTGTTGCCGCCGAAGCCGTTGGTCGGCGAGGTGTAGAAGACGCTCGAACGGCCGTGCCACTCGCCGTCGGCCCCGCCGTAGACCGGGGCCTCCGAGATGAAGTTGACGACGCCGCCCAGCACGTCCGAGCCGTACTGCGAGCTGTTCGGCCCGCGCAGGACTTCGACCGCCTCAAGGCTCGAAGGCTCTATCAGGCTGAAGAAGGTGCCGACGCCGCCGCGCTGCGCGCTCGTCGTGTAGCGCACGCCGTCCACGTAGACGCCGACGTTGCGGCCGGTCAGGCCGCGCACGAAGACGGCGCTCAGGCTGGGGCTCGTGCGCTGCAAGTTGACGCCCTGCTCCTCGTCCACCACCTGCGCGACGACTTCGGGCGCGCGCTCGATGATCTCGTCCTCGTTGATGACGTTGATCGGCTGTGCGGTGTTGCGCGCTTCGGTGACCTGCCCGGCCTCGGCCGTGACGGTCACCTCCTCGGCGAGCGCTTCGACCTCAAGCCTGACGTCGAGGCTCGCCGCCTGCCCCTCCCTGACTTCGACGTGCACGCGGCGCGCCGAGAAGTCCTTGCGCGCGATGCGCAGGACGTACGTGCCCGGCGCGACCAATTCGAAACGGAAGCGCCCCTCGGCGCTCGTCTCGCCCGCCGCGGCCAACGCCTGGCGCGCGTCCAAGAGGTAGAGGCGCGCGCCCGCGAGCGCCCCGCCCGCCGCGTCCGTGACCCTGCCCTCGACCGTGCCCTGCGGCGACTGCCGCGCCAGGGCCGCGGGCGGCGACGCGCACAGAAGAGTCGCGCACAGAAGGACTCCGAACAGCCTTGCTCTCATGCTCTTCATTCTCCCCTCGGTGTAAACGTGATGTGAGGCGTGTGCCCCGCCCGGACTGAATAAGCGAACTTAAACGTCCCGGCCTGCTACTACCAGCCGTCGTAGTTAGGCCGCCCGTTTACGTCCGACCTGTTTTGGGGAAGGGAAAAGTCCGTAGGGGTTCGCGCGACGCCTAACGCAGGTGCTCGACGACCTGCTCGATGGCGACGTGCGTGGCTCTGAGGACTTCGGGGTGGGTGAGCACGAGAGTGCCGGCGGCCAGGAAGCAGACGCAGAGCGCCGCCGCCAGCGGCGAGCGCCCGTGTAAGCGGCCGCGCGCGCCTCCGGCGGACGAGGCGAGGCGCAAAAGGTTGCGCACGCGCCGCGAGGTGCCGTCCTCGCCGTCGCCGAGCAGGTGCGCGCCGGCGGGCAGCGTCGGGCGCGCGCCGCGCGGGATGAGCTTCGAGATTTTGACGATGGCCGAGGCGAGGGCGAGCGCGGCGGCGGGGCCGGCCGCGGCCGCGAACTCGTCGGCCGCCATCTCCGACTCGCGCTGCCACTCGCGGCGGAGCGAGCGCCCGAGCGGCGCGTGCAGCAGGGCGTCCTCGCCCGCCTGGAGCAGAGCGCGCTTCAGGTTGTCGCGCCCCTCGACGTGCCCGCGCTCGTGCGCGAGCGCGGCGGTCAACTCCTCCGGCGTGAGCGCGTCGAAGACCTGCGACGCCACGAACAGACGCGGGCGCAGCACGCCGACGACGGCGATGACCGGGAAACTGTGACGTATGCGGAAGGTGGGAACCCGCGCGCCCTCGACCTCGAAGGGCTCGGCGCGGCGCATCCAGTCGCGCGCGAGTCTCCGCGTCGCGACCCAGGTCCGCGCGACGCGCCAGCACGCCAGCATCACGCCGGCCGCCGACACGCAGGCCAGAATCAGAAGCCTGACGCCGACGCGTTCCCCGCTGTCCGCAGGCTCGTGCAGGAGGTAGGCGGGGACGACGAGGGCGAAGACGAGCGCCGCGGCCGCGGCCGGCGGCGACACGCGCAACGCGAACAGGAGTCGCGCGCGCGCGCCCGCGTCCCAACCGCGCACGCGCGGCACGAGCGCGCGCCACACGACGCCGGCCAGCGCCGACGCCAGCGCGTTGAGCGCCAGCAGCGCCGAGAGCGTCAGACAGATGCAGAGCAGCGCGTACACGGCCCTTTACTCCCCTTCGCCAAACTCGCGCCGCTTCTCCTCGACCAGGCGTTGCAACTCGTCGAGGAGCGCGCGGTCGTGCTCGCTGACCGCGTCCACGATGCAGGCGAGCAGGGGCTCGGCCCCGCCGCTGCGGCCCAGCAGGTCGCCGAGCACGTCCTCGGCCACGCCCCGCTCGAACTCCTCGCGCGACACGCGCGGCGAGTAGATGTAGGCGCGCCCGTCCTTCTCGCGCGCGAGCAGGCCCTTCTTGAAGAGCCGGTCGAGCGTCGTCATCCAGGTCGTGTAGGCGGTGCGCTCGCCGAAGGCGCGGTAGATGTCGCTGGCGCTCACGCGCCCGCGCCGCCAGGCCTCCTCCATCACCGTCTTCTCCAACTTGCCGAGCGCCGAGCCGACGACCTCGCGCGGTCGCCTGAACCCGAAGAGTCTGAACTGCGGCACTTTCATCTTTGAGGAAGCCTTTGTGTTAAGGGTTAGATGCGACAGAAAACTTCCGGCCGTGCGGCCCTCTGAATTTGAAGGGGCGGCCAGCGGGGTTCGAACCCGCGACCTCCTAATCCACAGTCAGGCGCTCTAACCAACTGAGCTATGGCCGCCACAAGGAAAAGCGAACGGAGACCCAATACTACCAACCGCCCGCGGCACTGACAAGTTGCCCCGCGCCGCCCGCCCGCCACCAATGCCCCCGGCTGGACTCGAACCAGCGACCCTCTGCTTAGCCTGCCACTCCAGGTTTCCCTGGCCCCGCCGTCGGGTTGTGGTCTGGACCATATCTTGGGCATTTCAGCCCGGGTGCGTATGGCCTCTACGGAACCCCTGCGTAATCATCCGCAAACCTGACGTTCTGGGATTGATTGTTCTTGGGAGCGCTGACTCTTAAGGTCACTGACCTTTTTGCGTCCTCGGCTTTGAAGTAGTAGCACCTGTCCGTCTCCGGACAGTAGACGCAAAAAACATCTACCTGACCCTTGTCGATTGGCTTACCGTGAGAGCCGTTCCTGTCTGCCCACCAGTTAATGAGGTTGACTTGAAGAACGCCTCTGACAGAACTCCGGTACTTCACCTGAATCCTCACGAACTTACTTCCGTCGTAGGAAACCAGATCGAAGGGAGCGTGTTCGGTCGAGGGGAATAAAACCAAGTAACCCTTCTCAACCAGATCACAGTAAGCCTTAGCAACTCCTAAGTCGCCTTTGTCCTTTGTGTGGTGCATGGATTCTCTAACCACTCCCTTGCACTACCTGTTAAAGACGACCGCAAGGTTTCCTCGGTGTTGTCATGGAAGCGGTATTGCTTCTTTAGAGTTCCACCGATACAGCACCCTCCACCGTACGGATTACTTTTCTCCGTACGGGCTCCTTAGTTGAAGGCAGATGCTCTATCCGACTGAGCTACGGGAGCGTGCACCGAAACGCCGCGATGTTAACACGCAGCGCTTGCGCCGTAAAACGGCTCGAAGCTGGGACCGGCATGGATCGATAACGTGACAGGATTTTCAAAAAGCGCGGGCGCGGGGCTGTGGTAAAGTGTGCGGACTATGGCGGAGTGGGATAAGTCGCAGAGCAGAGTGCTGCGTTGGATCGGGCTGTTGGCGGCCACCGCGGCGGCGCTCTACCTCTGCTGGAAGATGCTCCAGCCGTTCATCGAGGTGGTGCTCTGGGCCGTCGTCCTGGTCATCGTCTTCTTCCCCATCCATAAACGCATACAGGCGCGCGTCGGGAGCCCGGGGTGGAGCGCCGTGCTCTCCTGCCTGCTCGTCATCTTCGTCATCCTCGTCCCGCTGACGCTGCTGACCTTCGCCGTCGTCAACGAGCTGTCGGACTTCGCGCAGATGCTCCAGCCGAAGCCGGACGGGACGGGTGGCGCCGCCGGGGCGGCGGCCGGGCTGTTCGACCCGAACTCGCCCTACCTCGGGCCGGCCGTGCGCTGGGTGGGGCAGTACGTAGACGTGAGTAAACTCGGGTCGCAGGAGTTCATCGCCGAGCGCCTGAAGGGCGTGAGCGGCGCCATCGCCTCGCGCACGCTCGGGTTCGTGGGCGGGGCGGTCGGCTTCGTCGTCGAGGTCTTCTTCGTCATCTTCACGATGTACTACCTCTTCCGCGACGGCGAGCGCCTGCGCGCGGCGGCCTACGACATGATGCCCCTGAGCGGCCCGCAGGCGCGCGAGATTCTCGACCGCACGGGCGAAGTCATCGGGGCGAGCGTCTACGGCGTGCTCATCATCGCCATCATCCAGGGGGTGCTCGGCGGGCTGGCCTTCTGGGTTTTGGGGCTGCCTTCGCCGCTGCTGTGGGGCGTCGTGATGATCTTCCTCTCGATGATCCCGATGCTGGGCGCCTTCATCGTCTGGGTGCCGGCGGCCATCTACCTCGCGCTGACGGGGCACTGGGTGAAGGCGGTCGTGCTCGCCGTGTGGGGCGGGCTCGTCATCGGGAGCGTGGATAACTTCCTGCGGCCGAAGCTCGTCGGCGAGCGGACGCGCCTGCACGAGCTGCTGGTCTTCTTCTCGGTGCTCGGGGGGCTTCAGGTCTTCGGCGTGCTCGGCATCGTGCTCGGCCCCGTCATCGTCGCCATCACCATCGCGCTCCTCGACGTGCTCCGGCAGGCCGACGGCCACACGCGTGAAGCTCCCGAACGCGACACACTCATCGAGCAGCAATCGGAGCTGCGCGCCGCGCCCGAAGAGTCTTCCTGACGACCGCCGCCGCGCCAAAAATTAGAAAGCCGCCAGCGTCGAACTGGCGGCTTTCTGAATTTCGCGGGAAGGGCTGCGTATATTTCGTCTTACGCGGCGTTGTTGAAGGTTTCGGCGAAGACGCGGCGGCCGTTGAGCGCGTCGTCGATAATCTCGCGGACGGCGGCGACATCCGGGTTCACGTCCATGCGGTCACAGGCGCGCAGGTGGCGGATGATGCCCTCGGTCGCGATGTCCAGGGCGGGGCCGCCCAATTTCGAGTAGCGGCGCGCCTGGATGTGGTCGATCATCTTCAGCCGTTCTGCCAGCGGAAACTTCTCAGTAGCGATCACTTTTCGTCTGCTCCTTATGTTTTCGGGCCCCCGAAAATCCAACTCGGCGGTGGGCTCAGTATTAGTGACAATTTAGATGCATCCGGGAGTTCAAGGGATGCGAATCCGTTGCAATCCCCGAATTTTCACACAATCCAGCCCACTGTTTGTAAAGCACCACACCCTGTAGGGGATAAGGGGGCTAGAAGAAAAACGCATTCTACATTGAAATTATTTGAATTGCCAGAATTTTTTTTGATGTGGTCAGACCGGAGAGGGCGGGGGGGCGCTTCACGGGAAAATATTATTGCCGGGCGGGTTAAGTCGTTTTAATTGAATGGGTTCCGAGCACCGGGGTGAGAAAGAAGAGACGCCGGCGAAGTCGGAAGGCAAAAGTAGCCTGCCAAAACCCGCCGGCGGTCTTTTCGAGTATTTGAGAAGTATGACTGGCTCTTGGGACGCCGACTACTTCTTCGGGACGACGGAGTCCTTTAAACCCTTGCTGAGACGGAACTTAAGCGCCGTCTTGGCGGGAATCTGGATCGTCTCGCCCGTCTGAGGGTTGCGCCCCTCGCGCGCCTTGCGCTCGGAGAGAACGAGCTTGCCGAAGCCAGGGAGGACGAACTCGCCGTTATCCTTGACCTCGCTGGTCGCCAGGTTCGCCAACTCCTCGAAAAGCTCCTTCACCTGTGCGCGCTTCAGCTCGTATTTTTCGGCGAAGTGGTTGACCACTTCGGACTGTGACATGCGCTTCTTGCCTGCTTTCGTCGCCATTGGGTGGTGCACTGCCTCCTGCGAATTCGGGAAGAAATCAAAAAGCTTGCGCAGGACATATATCACACGACGCGGCCTCGCGTCTCGAAAAAATGGCCGAAAATGCCATTATTCTAAAAAATTTTAGCCCCGAGCCCCGACAGCCGCGCCGTTTGACCGGCCGCCGTATCATTCGCAGACTCCGAAACCGCCCGACACGTTTTTACGCGAATGGTTTTGCCTCCCGCGGGATTCGGGAATAAACTGTCGGTTAACCGAATTCCAAAAACAGACGGTGGGGGGAAGCCTTGACTCCGATGCGTGAGGGGAGTGTGCAGACCGTCCCGACGCGGCCCTTCGAGGGGCAGCGCCCGGGCACCTCGGGCCTGCGGAAGAAGACCCGCGTCTTCATGCAGCCCGGTTATTTAGAGAACTTCGTCCAATCGGTCTTCGACGCCGTCCGCGCGGACGCGCCCGAAGGCTTCGGCGCGGAGACCCTCGTCGTCGGCGGCGACGGGCGCTACTACAACCGCGAGGCCGTCCAGACGATCATCCGCATGGCCGCGGCCAACGGCTTCCGAACCCTTCTGGTCGGCCGCGGCGGCATCCTCTCGACGCCGGCCGTCTCGGCCGTCATCCGCCGCCGCGGGGCCATGGGCGGGCTGGTGCTCTCGGCCAGCCACAACCCCGGCGGCATCGACGAGGACTTCGGCATCAAGTACAACACGCGCAACGGCGGCCCCGCGCCCGAGTCCGTCACCGAGCGCGTCTACGCAGGGACGCAGTCCATCGGGCGCTACCTCACCGTCGAGCACCCGGACGTTGACCTCGAACAGACGGGGAGCGTCCGCGTCGTGGGGACTGAGGTCGTCGTCATCGACCCGCTCGAAGACTACACGGCGGTGATGGAGGAGTTGTTCGACTTCGAGCGGCTGCGCGCGTACTTCGCTTCGGGGCACCGGATGCTCTTCGACGCCATGAGCGCGGTGACCGGCCCGTACGCCACGCAGATCGTCGAGGGCCGGCTCGGCGCGCCGGCCGGCACGGTCTTGAACGGGACGCCGCTGCCGGACTTCGGCGGACACCACCCTGACCCGAACCTCGTCCACGCGGCGGAGCTCGTCCTGCGCATGAGCGGCAAGGCCGCGCCCGACTTCGGCGCGGCCTGCGACGGCGACGGCGACCGCAACCTGATTCTCGGCCGAGACTTCTTCGTCACGCCCGGCGACTCTCTCGCCGTCATCGCCGAGCACGCGCAGGAATGCATCCCCGGCTACCGCGAAGGGCTCGCGGGCGTCGCGCGCTCGATGCCGACGAGCACGGCCGTCGACCGCGTGGCCGCGGCGCTCGGCATCAACTGTTACGAGACGCCGACGGGCTGGAAGTTCTTCGGCAACCTCCTCGACGCCGGCCTCGCGACCATGTGCGGCGAGGAGAGCTTCGGCACGGGCTCGAACCACGTGCGCGAGAAGGACGGGCTGTGGGCCGTGCTGTGTTGGCTCTCCATTCTCGCCGTGACGGGCAAGTCGGTCGAGGAGGTCGTGCGCGACCACTGGCGCAGGTTCGGGCGGAGCTACTACCAGCGCCACGACTACGAGGGGCTCGACGCCGCGGCGGCCGCCGAGATGATGGCCGAGTTGAGCGGAAGTCTCCCTAACCTTGCGGGGACGGCACTCGCCGGCAGCCGCGTCGAGCGCGCCGACGAGTTCGGCTACGTCGACCCCGTTGACGGCAGCACGACTTCGCGGCAGGGGGTGCGCCTCTTCCTAGAAGACGGCTCGCGCGCGGTTCTGCGCCTGTCGGGCACGGGCACGGCGGGCGCGACGCTGCGCATCTACATCGAGCGCTACCGCGACGACGCCGGCGTGAGCGACATCGAAGAAGTCCTCGGCTCGCTCAAGCAGGGCATCAGGGAACGTCTACGCCTCCGCGAACGCTTCGGCACCGACGAACCGACGGTCATAACTTAGAGCTTTAACAGAAGCGGGGGGGGGGGGGGGGGG
>DASVQJ010000187.1:0-85641 GCA_036389235.1 Pyrinomonadaceae bacterium
GGCGAAGGTGACGACGGGCAGCGCGTCCTTGGGCGACGCCTTGACGATCTGACCGAGCACGTTCTGATCGGTGGCGAGGCGGCGGCGCACGTTGTCGTGCGCGATGATGGTGGACTCGCGGCCGAACGCGGCGTTCGAGCCGGTGTGGTCGCCGTGGTAGTGGGTGTTGAGGACGAAGCGCAGTGGCCCGGGGTTGATCGCCCTGAGCGCCGCGCGAATCTTGTCGGCGAGCGGGGCGAACTGATCGTCCACGATGAGCAGCCCGTCGTCGCCGGCCGAGACGCCGACGTTGCCGCCCGAGCCTTCGAGCATGTAGACGTTGCCGGCGACCTTCGTCGTCTTAATCTCGACCTTCGAGAAGTCGGGCTGCTGCGCGCGGTGGCCGTGGTCGAGGACGCCGTGCGCGGCCGCCTGCGCGGCGCACAGCGACAGGGCGGCGAGTGCGGATGCGAGCTTTCTCATGCGTGTTCCCTCCGTGCGCGCTCAGTCGGCGAGGCTCGGGTCTTTGATGACGGCGATGTAGGGGAGGTTGCGGTAGCGCTCCGCGTAGTCGAGCCCGTAGCCGACGACGAAGGCGTCCGGGATTCGGAAGCCGCAGTAGTCAATCCTGACCTCGCGCTCGCGCCGCTCGTGCTTGTCTAAGAGCGCGGCGAGGCGGACGCTCTTCGCGCCGCGCTGGTGGAGGCTGCCGATGAGGAACGAGAGCGTCAGCCCCGTGTCCACGATGTCCTCGACGATGAGGATGTCGCGGCCGTCCACGGGCACGTCGAGGTCTTTGACGATCCTCACCTCGCCCGAGGAGCGCATCCCTGCGCCGTAGCTCGAAATCGCCATGAACTCGACGCCGAGCCGCAGGTCCGTCGCGCGCACGAGGTCGCTCAGGAAGATGTAGGCGCCCTTGAGCACGCCGACGAGGAGCGGGGTCTGCCCGGCGTAGTCGCGCGCGACCTCGGCGCCCATCTCGGCGACGCGCGTCTGTATCTGCTCGGAGGTGAAGAGCGGCTCCAGGTTGGGGTTGCTGAACTCCGACACTGCGACGGCGGATGAAGACAAAGTCGGCCTCCTCTGTGTTTAAGAATTACGCCCGCGGGGACGGCGGGCGCGAGCTGTTTGCGCCGCGCCGCCGTGGTGCGACATACTATGCGCGCTCCACACTTAAGGTCAAATGGAGGGCGTTCACAGCTTCTTTCATGCCTGACGAACGACCGACAGAGTCAACGCGCGACCGTGTGCGCGCGCTCGTGCGCGAGGTCTTGAACAACGCGACCCCGGCCGAAGAGGAGGACGGCGCCGCCCGACCCGCGCCCGCCCGGTCTTCGCCCGAGCCCGGGCCGCGGAGTGCCGGGGGCAGTCCGCCGCTCGCGCGCGTCGTCAACGTCGCGCCCGCCGCGGCGGAGAAGCCCGCGGAGCCGTCGAAGGACTACGAGCGCGACGAGTCCTCCAAGAGCGTCATCACCGAAGACGACGTGCGCGGCCTGCCCGAGGGCGCGCGCCTGCGCGTCGCGGAGTCCGCGCGGCTGACCCCGCTCGCCGCCGACATCGTCCGCGAGCGCCGCATCGAACTCGTCCGACGCGCCCCGCGCCGCGGCTCGCGCGCCGAAAAAATTGTGGCCGTCGGCGCAGACCACGGCGGCTTCCCTTTGAAGGAGGAGCTGAAAAGCTTCCTCGTGGAACTCGGCCACCGCGTGCGCGACTTCGGCACGAACTCGACGGAGGCGGTCGACTACCCGGACTTCGCGCACGCGGTCGCGCGCGCCGTCTCGGAGGGCGAGGCCGACCTGGGCATCGTCATCGACGGCGCGGGCGTCGGCTCCGCCATGACGGCCAACAAGGTGCCCGGCGTCCGCGCCGCCGCCTGCTACTCCGTCAAGGTCGCCGTCAACTCCCGCGAGCACAACGGCGCCAACGTCCTCACCCTGGGGAGCGGCACCATCACCCCCGACGAGATGCGCGACATCGTCCGCGCCTGGCTCTCCGCCGACCTCACCGAAGACCGCCACAAACGCCGCGTCGCCAAGATCGACGCCGTCGAGAGACAATACCGAACTTAGGCGTCGAGGAATGTGCTATGAAAGTATTTGTAAGTTGGTCTGGAATCCTGAGCCAAAAAGTAGCCCTGTTCTTAAAGGAGTGGTTCCCTAATGTAATTCAATCGGTCGAGCTATATGTCTCTTCTGAGGATATTGATAAAGGCGCGAGATGGTTCGCAGAAGTTGGGGCCGAATTAGAAGGGGCTCAATTTGGCATACTGTGTCTGACCAGGGAGAATATGAAAGCTCCTTGGGTACTTTTCGAGGCAGGAGCAATTTCTAAAACAGTTACTCAATCTCGTGTTACCCCTTTGCTAATTGACCTGTCCCTTTCAGAGTTAAAAGGGCCTTTGGTGCAATTTCAGGCAACAACGGCTACGGAATCTGACATTAAGAAGTTGGTTAGGACTATAAATGCTTGTTGCGATGCGCCGTTAAAGGAGACGCAACTCGAAAGAGTATTTAATAAGTGGTGGCCCGACCTTGAACAGTTCTTACAACAAGTTGCTTCAACTATAGATCAGACAAATGCGAATACGGAGGAACGCGATGAACGCGAACTGCTGGAAGAGGTTTTATTACATGTTCGAACAATAGTTAGGATTATGCCTGGAAGAATAGCCCAGCCATTACCAGTTTCGTTTACCCGCCGCAACGTGAGATTTATCACCAATAACATTAAAAGAAGACTTGAGGAGTTGGGTAAGCCACTGTTAGCTATAGCGCTAGACGGCGCGCACAATATAACTATCGAAGAGGATGAGTTACATATCGACTTTTCGTCAGATGCCAATCACTTGCGGGTCACCTTAATGAAACCAGAACATCTGAGAATGCTACGTGATGTTGCTGTCGGTGTTATCGGTAGAAATATCGGTATCAGCGTTGGGATGACAGAGCTAGCCAATAACGATAAAGGGAGTGATGACGGTGATGACACGTGGTTGTCGACCGCGAGCTGAACGCGTAGGGCAGAGACCGGTTAAAGTTGTTCAGGGAGAGCCAGTCGTGGCCGCCCTCCGCTGTGCAGTCCGCGATGCTCTGCTTGACCACAAGCGCGCTGGGAATCCGATTGCCGTGTGGAAGGACGGGAAGGTCGTCATCATCCCGGCGGAGGAGATTCAGGTCGAAGAGTCGCCGGACGATTCGGAGAGGTCGTAGAAGGAGCATCAGCTCATGGCTTATTCGCAGAACGGGGATTTCGAGCGGCTGGTCGAGCAGATCACGGACGTGATCGTGGCGCGGCTGAACGGGGACGGGGCGGGGGAGGACGGGGCGTGCGGGTGCGGGAGCGCGTGCTTCAACCGCTGCCCCGAAAGGATGCAGAGGGTGTTGGACGCGGGGGCGTCGCGCATCGGCGTCATCCTCGGCGACGCGGCGACGGCGCGCGACTGGGCGAGCCTGGTCGACCACACGCTGCTCAAGCCGGAGGCGAGCGAGGCGGACATCACGCGGCTGTGCGAGGAGGCGGCGCGGCACGGGTTCGCGAGCGTGTGCGTGAACCCTTCGTGGGTGAAGACCTCGGCGTGCGTGCTGCGCGGGTCGGGCGTGCCGGTCTGCACGGTGGTCGGGTTCCCTCTGGGGGCGACGCTCCCGGACGTGAAGGCGTACGAGACGCGGCGCGCCATCTTCGACGGCGCGCGCGAGATCGACATGGTCATCAACATCGGCGCCTTAAAGAGCGGCGACGACTGCGCCGTCGAGTACGACATCCGCGCGGTCGTCGAGGCGGCGCACGAGTCGGGCGTGCTGGTCAAGACCATCATCGAGACGGCGCTCCTCACCGACGACGAGAAGGTGCGCGCCTGCCTCGCGGCGAAGCGCGCGGGCGCGGACTTCGTCAAGACCTCGACGGGCTTCGCCAAGTCGGGCGCGACCGTGGCGGACGTGGCGCTGATGCGGCGCACCGTGGGGCCGGACCTCGGCGTGAAGGCCGCGGGCGGCGTCAAAGGCATCGAGGACGCGCGCGCGATGGTCGAGGCCGGCGCGACGCGCATCGGCGCCTCGGTCGGCGTCAAGATCGCGCAGGAGGCCGCGGGCGTGAAGACGACCGCCTCGGCCGCCGCCTACTAGGGGTTTGAGCCCGGAGCCGCCCCCCGCGCACGCCGCCCGTCGGCGAAGCCGTACGCCGGCGCGCGAACATTCTTTTGTAACAGTAAGAGAACCTTTCGAGCGCCGCGCGAGCTTGAAACGCGCGGCGCTCCGGGTCTATGCTCGGGCCACATAGTTTTCCAAACGAAGCAGGGAAGGTGTGAGCCATGGCTCCGAAGAGGCCGAACATTCTGGCTGTGATTCTGGGCGGGGGTGCGGGCACGCGCCTGGCGCCTCTGACGCTTCTGCGCTCGAAGCCGGCGGTGCCGCTCGGCGGCAAGTACCGGCTCATCGACATCCCCGTCTCGAACTGCATCAACTCGGACATCCTCAAAATCTTCGTGCTGACGCAGTACAACTCGGCGAGCCTGAACAAGCACATCGCGACGACCTACCGCTTCTCGCAGTTCTCGAACGGCTTCGTCGAGATTCTCGCCGCCGAGCAGACGCCGCAGAACCCGCAGTGGTTCCAGGGCACGGCCGACGCCGTCCGGCAGGTCTTGCCGCACATCACGGACTGGGGCATCGACACGCTGCTGATACTTTCGGGCGACCACCTCTACCGGATGGACTACCGCAAGTTCATCGCGCGCCACTTCGAGACCGAGGCCGACGTGACCATCTCGGTCATCCCGTTCGTGCGCGAGCAGGCCGAGGACTTCGGCCTGATGAAGATGGAGCCGACGGGGCGCATCACCGAGTTCCGCGAGAAGCCGAAGGGCGAGGCGCTCGAAGAGATGAGGGTGGACACGACGCCCTTCGGCCTCTCGGCGGAGGAGGCGCGGCGCCGCCCCTTCCTCGCGTCGATGGGCATCTACGTCTTCAAGTTCGACTGGCTGGTCGAGCTGCTCTCGGGCGACACGACGTGGAACGACTTCGGCAAGCAGGTCATCCCCGCCGCCATCGAGCGCAGCAACGTGCAGGGCTACCTCTTCGACGACTACTGGGAGGACATCGGGACCATCGCCGCCTTCCACCAGGCCAACCTGGATTTGACGGCCGTCGTGCCGAAGTTCAACCTCTTCGACACGGACGCGCCGGTCTTCACGCGCGCGCGCTACCTCCCGCCGTCGAAGGTGAACAACTGCCACATCAACAACTCCATCGTCTCGGAAGGCTGCATCCTGACGCGCGCCGTCATCAGCCGCTCGCTCATCGGCGTGCGCACGCGCATCGACTTCGGCGCGCAGATCGAGAACACCTACGTGATGGGCGCCGACTACTACCAGTCCATCGACGAGATGGAGGCCGACGCGGGCAAGGGCGTCCCGCGCATCGGCATCGGCGAGGGCTCGGTCGTCCGCAACGCCATCGTGGACAAGAACGCGCGCATCGGCGCGGGCGTCCGGCTCCTCAACGAGCGCCGCCTCACCGACGAGGCCGCCCCCGACGGTAGCTGGTTCATCCGCGACGGCATCATCATCGTCCCCAAGAACGGCGTCGTCCGCGACGGCACGGTGGTCTGAAGCCGGACCCGGTAGGGTAAAGGGGAGGGGGTCAGGGTGACATCACATCATCCCTGACCCCCTTCCCCTTTACCCTCTTCCCGCCTCCCGGCTACGGGGCGGTGACGAGGAACACGTCCCACGCCCAGCGGGCGACCTTCGCGCCCTGCGCGTCCCTGACCTTCGCGCGGTAGCGGAACTGGTTGCCGTGTTCGTCCGTGCGCTTCGACTCTTTATAGCCAAGTTCGAGGGAGGCGAGGCCGAGCGCGGCCGGCGTGTGCAACTCAGAGGGCTGTGAGACCCCGTCGTGGTTCGCGTCCCGCCACAGGCGCAGGGAGGCGAAGACCGGGTCGGCGGCGTCGATACGGCCGTCCGCGTTGCCGCCGTTGGCGGGCAGGTCGAACACGGCGAGCGCGAGGAACCCGTTCGGCCCGGCCGACGGCGGCTGCGGCGTGAGGTCGCCGAACAACTCTTCGCCGTTGTCTATCGCGCCGTCGCCGTCGCGGTCGAGCGCCAGCCACGCGTCGTCGGAGCCGGCCGCCGTCCACGCGAGGCGCACGGGGTGGCCGCGGCCGGTGATGTCGAAGACCACGCCGCGCGCGGGGTCGGTAAGGTCGAAGGGCTTTGCCTCATAACCCCCTAACCCTTAAGCAGTTTTGAGGCAGCGGGGTAAGTTTTGAGGCAGGAGAATGGCGGGCTAGTCAGAGGCGGTAGCTTGTGAGGGTTCCGCCTCACCGGCGCTCTCTGGACTCATCGTTGCGGGATCAGGAATTATCTTCTTAGTACGGATGATATTGTAGCCCACCGTATAGCAGTAAACGCTCGCCGGGATGGAGGTGTTAATCGCCGAACGCCCCGTCTTCTTGTCGGGACTGGCGGCTTGGCGCAAATCCCTCATGAAATCTTCCTCGCTCGTACCCTCTAGCGGCTTGAAGTAGTCATCGACCGGGAAGACTTTCCCCGCTTCCAGCTTGTACGCGGTGAAGACGTTGTAGTCATCGCCCCGCCGGGTGAGGAACAGCGCGTAGCGGCACCCGACCTCAAGGGGGTTGAGCGTCGTCCGGAACTCATGAATGTTCCCCGGCGCTACCAGCACTCTTCCGCCGGGGCGTTCGACGGGGATGGTCTGCCCGGCGCTGATTGGCGATTGAGCGTCGTCCTTCACCACCTCGTCAACGAGCACGTCGAACTCGGAATAGGCGTAACTCTTGTCGGCCGTCAGGTGCGCTTGCGCTTTGGTGACCGTGCCGACGATGACCGCCGCGCTGCGTGACACCGGCAGGGCAGGCGTGCCGTAGTCGAAGTGTATGACCTCATCCTCAAAGACGTTCTGGCGGGATGGGTCTATCGGCCCGAATTCACCTTTGTACTTCTCCCCTTTTTTCCTCCGCTTGGCGCGCTCTTTGGGGTCGCTCGGCTCCGGGGCGTTGTAATCGACAATAGGGTATTGAGCCTTTTTGCGCTGTGGCTCACGGCCGGGCGACTGGAAGGCTGTTATCCCTGCTGCTGCGGCAAAGATTAACAGCACCGAACAGATAAGCCCTAATTCTCTCCATCTTCGCATGGCGATCCTCCTCATTAGCCCCGAGCATAATGGCTAGATGTTTGCTGATCTCCCGCGAAACACGCTGTTAACCGTAAATGAGATTGATAGAATCGTGTGAGGGGCACCACGTTGAATACCTTTGAAACCACGTCGCTTGAAGAGTAAACCGAATGCGAGGTGACGGGCCGCAGTAACGCCACATAGGGGGAGGGGGGCAACCGTTTTTATTGGGGCGCAGAACTTTTACTCCCGTCCAAAGTCATTGTCAACGACATTCTCACCCGCCCTCACGCCCAAACATTAGACTTACGCCCCCTTGCTTCAATTGCGGCGCCGCGCGGACAAATGAGGAGGCCGGAGAGTTATAAGTCTGGCTCTCCGGCCTCCTCATTAAATACCTGCGGCGGTTCTAGCCCTATCACTCGGCCGCGCGCATCACTCTTTAAGTCCGCCGCCGAAGGGGTCGAAGTTGCGGCGCAGCACGGGGGCCGTGGGGCGCGGGTTGGTGTTCTCCTGCGCGGTGGTGGCGTCGGGGGAGGTGCCGCCGTCGGGGCGGTAGACGTAGCTGTCGCGCGCGCGGACGACGAGGTTGGGGCGGCGGACGCGGACGCGTATCTGGCGCCGCTCCTGGGCCTGCGACTGGCGCGAGGGATAGTAGCCGAGGCTGTACTGGCGCCGCAGCTCCTCGGCGATGTTGGTGAACGCCTGCTCGATGTAGTTGAGGTCTTGCGCGTCGTGGTGGCGCCCGCCGGTCGCCTCCGCGAGCCGGCGCAGGTACTCGCCGCCGCGCTCGTAGTCGGCGCGCGTCGTCCCCGCGCCGCCGCCTCCGCCCCCGCCGCCGATGCGGACGTTCCCGCCGCCGAGGATGATGCCGCCGAGGATGTCGCCCCAGCCCGGGTTGCGCCGCCCGCCCCCGCGGCGCGGGTAGCGGTTCGGCCCCGGCCAGCCGCCCACGCCGCCCTGCCCGCCGCCGTCAACGTACGTGTCGTACTGGATGGGGTAGATCATCGCGTCCAGCTCGACGGCCTCTTCGAGCGTGCTCGCGAAGCTGGCCCGCTTGCTCGAACTGTCCACGCCGTCCGTGAAGAGCACGACGGCCTTGCGCCCCTGGATGCGGCTGAGCTGTTCTTTGATGACGAGGTCTACGGCGTCGTAGAGGCGCGTGCCGCCGCCCGTGTGCGTGCGGCGGACGGCCGCGCGCAGAAGGTTTCGGTCGTTCGTCGCCTCGGAGAGGACGCGCACCTGTTCGTCGAAGGAGACGACGATGACGCGGTCGGCCGGGCGGAGCTGGTCGAGGAAGGCGATGGCCGCGTCCTGTATGTCTTCGAGCCGGAAGCGCGTCGAGCCCGACGTGTCGATGACGAGCGCGACGGTGAAGGGCTGCTCGACGGGGGCGAAGTAGGCGATGCGCTGCTCGACGCCGTCCTCAAGGACGCGGAAGTCCTCCTGCCTGAGCCCGCCGATGAAGCGGCCGTCGCGGTCGAGCACGGAGACGGGCACGGTCACGAGGGCGGCGTTGACGCGCACGACCTCGTCCTCGCCCACCTCCTCGGCGACCTCGCCGCCGCGCGTCTGTGCGGGAGGCGCGGAGGGCGCCGGGCGCCCGGCCCCCAGCGTGGGCTGCCGCGCCGGGGGCGTCGCCGGGTTGGGAACCCTGTTCGTCGCGGGAGCGGGCGCGCTGCCGCCGACGCGGCGCGGGCGCGTCTGCGCGAACGTCCCCGGCGCGGCGAACGACGCGAGCAGAAGGAGGGTCAGGGACAGGCGTGCGAGCTTTCTCATGGCATTTTCTCCGGACGGCGCAGGCTGGCGCCCCCCTTTGACGTTCGTCGCGTCCCTGCGGATGCCAGTTTTTTTTGGGTGCCGGGTGTTAGGTTCTGGGTTCTGGGAAGAATCGGCTTTTACCCAAAACCTAAAACCCAACACCCGGCACCCAGCACCCGGCACCCCTTCAGCGCGAAGCGCTCTCGATGGCGTTGAAGATGAAGTTGAAAGTGCCCCACGTCTGGCCGCGGTGCTGGGGGCGGAAGCCGAAGAGGATGACGCGCCCGCGGCCGAGTGTGGCTTCGACGAGGGCGGCGCGGCCGGCGAGCTTGTCGGCGCCGAGGAGCCAGCCGGAGCGTAAGACCTCGTCCTTGCCGGCGTAGCGCGCGACGACGCGCGCCGTGCGCGTGTCGGTCACCTCGAAGGCGGCGCTGTTGACGAAGTAGGCGTCGGCCTCCGGACGGTAGCCGCGCGCGAGCGGGTGCGAGGTCTCGACCTCGACGCGCAGGACGGAGCCGGGGCAGTAGAAGTCCGCGGGCCGGAGCCCTTCGAGCACGTTGCGCACCGGGAGGTTGAAGTGCTTGAGCGGCAGCTCGGTCGAGTCGTCCCAGCAGACGAGCGTGCCGCCCTCCTCGACGAAGCGGCGGAGGTTCGAGACGCCGCCCTCGGTGATGCCGCCCGTCAAATCCGCGGGCGCCGTCTCCTTCGCGCGGCCCTCGACTATCTCGCGCAGGCGCATCGAGGGCAGCACGATCACGTCGTACTTCGCGCGCAGGTTGCCGCCCCTCACGTCCGAGTCGCGCAGGGAGGTGTAGGGCACGTTGAAGGTGTCGAAGAGCCAGCGCGTCCAGCCCTCGTCCATCGAGCCCGTCCAGCTTTTGTAGAGCGCGAGCCGGACGGGGCGCTTGATAGGATTACGGATGACATCGTTCGCCGGCGCAGGCCCGCCGCCCGGGGGCACCACGTCGTTGCTCGGGTGGGAGCTATGCTCCGGGATTTGAAAGGGGGCGTTCGTGGGGAGGCCGAGGTCGCGCCTCACTTCGGCCTCGTCGCGGACGAGCGTCAGGCGGCGCTGCGACTCGGGCTCGCGGATGCTGTGGACGGGGTAGGCTTCGACGCCCATCTGCATCGGCAAAGTCCAGCCGGCCACGTCGTAGGGGCGTTCGGGCGCGCCGCCCGCGAGCCGGTCGGGGTAGAGCTGCCGCTCGAAGAGCGCCTGCACGTTCGGGCGGTAGGGCTGGCGCAGGTAGACGAGGTAGCTGCCCAGCGGCCACTCGGGCGGCGCCTGCTTCGCGTCGTTGTAGACCGTGCCGCGCGAGCCCGAGAGCATCAGGTGCAGCTCGGCGTCCATCCTGTGAACTTCCACGCCCTGTTCGACGAGGAGCGTGACGAGCTTGGCGACCGCCTCGTCCTTCCCCTGGCCGGCGGGGATGACGTAGGCGAGCACGTCGTCGCGGTCTTTGGGCGGCCAGTCGAGCGCGCGCCGCCCCAGCTCGTAGAAGTTGCGCAGGTAGCGCTCGCGGTACTTCGCCGCCATCGAGAGCACGGCGCGCGAGGCCACCAGCTCCAGCCCCAGGATGTCGCGCGGGCGCCACTCGCCGCCGGGCCATGGGGCCGGGAAGTTGGTCGTCGGGCTCTCGGGCAGCGCCGTCGGCATGCCGCGGACGGAGGCGCGGCGGAGCTGTTCGGGCGTGACCTTGACGGGCGTCATCAGGCGCGCGCTGGCCGCCTCGGTCAGGATGCCGACCGAGTTGTGGAAGTAGGGCGCGGTGCGGAAGCCGCCGTGCCACCATGTGTCGTACATCGCGTTGGTGACGACGCCGCGGAAGCCCGCGGCCTCGGCGTCGGCGGCGATCTTGTGGCCGATGAGGCCCACCTCGCGCAGGAGCAGCGGCGCGATGTGCGGGTTCGGCGGGTCGAAGAAGGGCGGGACGAAGAAGCGCGAGCCCGTCGCGCCCTGCTGGTGCACGTCGTAGACGATCTGCGGGAACCACTCGCGCCACAGCAGCCGCGTGACGGCGCGCGTCTCGCGGAGGTTGAGCATGAACCAGTCGCGGTTGTCGTCGTGGCCCGCGTAGGCGTGATACAGCTCGGGCGGCTCGGAGCCTTCCCAGGGCTTGCCGAGGGAGCGCCTGTACCAGTCGGCGACGATGTCGATGCCGTCGGGGTTGGGCGAGGGGATGAGGATGAGGATGGTGTTGTCGAGAATCTCGCGCGTCTCCGCGTCCTGCGCCGAGGCCAGCTCGTAGGCGAGTTGCAGAGACATCTGCGAGGCGACGATCTCGGTCGAGTGGATGGAGCACGAGACGACGACGACCGTCTTGCCCTCGCGCACGAGGCGGTCGCGCTCGGCCTCGCCCGGCACGAGCCGCGGGTCGGCGAGGCGGCGCTGGATTTCGCGATACCTGTCGAGTTCGCGTATATTCTCGGGCGAGCTGATGAACGCGGCGAGGATGGGGCGGCCCAGCGTGGACGTGCCGACGGTCTGGACGCGGACGCGCCCGCCGCGCGCGTTGAGCCGGCCGAAGTAGTCCGTGATCTGCTTCCAGTCGGCGACCTTGCGGTCGTCGCCGGGCGTGAAGCCGAGCACGTCCCGCGGCGACGGCACGCGGCCCGGGGCGTTCGTCGGAGTCCCGACGCTCGCGGGCGGCTGCGGCGGCCGCGCCGGGCGGCGGCGCTGGGCGTGCGCGGACGTCGTGGTCAGGCAGAGGAGTGCGAGCGCGAAGGCTGCGGAGAGAGACGGGCGGCGAAGGAACGCTTGATGCATCCTGAAAGTCTTCCGACGGAGATTGAAGGCCAAGAGCGAAGCGTGGGTTCGGCGAAGGCCGAGTCTAGCACAGCGGCGCGGCGGACGCTCGCGGGGAGGCTGTGGTACTGGTGGTCTCTGTTCGTGGCCGCGATGCTGCTGCTCGTCATCGGCCCGCCGGTGATTACGGCGGCGCGCGTCGCGGGGCGGCCCTACTGGGTCTACCCGTTCGCGCTCTTCGGCGCGCGCAACTGGCTGCGGCTGAGCGGCGTGCGCGTGCGCGTGCGGGGGCTGGAGCACTTAGACCCGCGGCGGTCTTACGTCTTCATCGCCAACCACCGCTCCTTCCTCGACACGGCCATGCTCTTCTACCACCTGCGGCGCCGGATCGGCATCCTCGCCAAGAAGGAGCTGCTGAAGGTGCCCATCCTCGGCTACGGCATGGGCTTCGTCAACATCATGGCCATCGACCGCACGAACCGCGAGAGCGCCTTCCGCACCACGAAGGACGCGACCGACCGCCTGCGCGCGGGGATATCGTTCGGCGTCTTCGCCGAGGGGACGCGCGCGCGGCCGGGCGAGCTGCTCCCGTTCAAGAAGGGCGGCTTCTACATGGCGGTCGAGGCGGGCGCCCCCGTCGTCCCCGTCGTCATGAAGTACACGGACGAGCTGATGGGGAAGGGCTCGGGCGTCGCGCGCCCCGGCGCGGTCGAGATGGTCGTCCTCCCGCCCATCGAGACCGAGGGCCTGACCGGCGAAGACGTGAAGCGCCTCACCGAGCAGACCCGCGCGGCCATCGCCGAAGAGCTGGGCGTCGGCCGCCGGGGGTAGAGTGAACTCAACGATTGAAGAACTCATACAGATTGATTTCAAGGTGAGGAAGTAACTGAGATGAGTGCGAAGGAAACGATGGTCGAGCGGAAAGTCACCTATACCCTCGAAAAAAATGGGGGATTCGTCATCGTGGAGAATGTGCCCGCCAGAGTGTGTCTCGAAACCGGCGAGCAATTCTTCTCGCCGGAGACGGTCGAGCGGCTCCAGCGGATGATCTGGGAAGATGAAAAGCCGAAGAGGGTGATTGAAACCCCGGTTTACGAATTCGCCGCATAAATCCTCACGCGCAGCCCGACAACGGCATGCACCCGACCGCAGACACGACGGACTGTCATGTACATCAATCGCTCGGGACGGGACAGGTCAGAACCACCCGCGGTGGAGGGCGGGCCTCTGATATACGGAGCACCCGATTAGCACAGGCCCGCCCGCTACCGCGGGTGGTTCTGACCACTATGCTGGTCGCGCACGTCTGAACGCCGCTGTATTCTGCGGGACAGGAGAAGAGGGCCGCGTGAACGCTCAGCTTCACGCGGCCCTCTTACATTGAATTTAATCTCTTACGGCTTCGGCTTCGGCGCGGGCGGCGCGGGCTTGGCGGGCTTGTCCTCGGGCTCGTCGCCCTGCTCGATGACGCTGGCCTTGCCGCGCAGGCGCTCGAAGTCTGTGAACCTGATGCGCATGCGGAGGTGGACGGTCTGGCCCGTCTTGAAGTTCAGCTCGTCGTCGGCGTAGGTGTAGGTCGGGAACCAGTACTTGCCGTCGATCTGCTCGCGGTAGGTCTCGAAGGTGGGGAACTTCTGCTTCTCGGTCTCGGGCACGCCCTTGCCGCGCGCCTTCACGATCTGGAGGTCCTGGTCGTCGACCCAGATGCGCCCCTGGAAGTAGCGCTCGGGCGTCTTCGACTTCTTGATCGCTTCGAGCCGGCGCGCGTCGGAGAGAACCTTCGGCGTCACGTCGAAGACGTAGGTGTCCAGCTCGTCGAGCTTCTCCTTGCCGACGTAGGCGAAGTTGTACTCGTGCATCTTCGACGACTCCAGCGCGAACGACTGGACGCCGCCGAAGTCTTCGAGGTCTTCGGCCGTGACTTGGATCTCCGTCATGGTCGGGACGGGGAACCTGAGAATCTTCTCGTAGCGGTTGCCGCTGTCGTCGAAGACGAAGTGCGAGATGCGGAGGTACTCGCCCGAAATCTGCCCGCCCCACGCGATGGTCTGGAGGACGGCCTCGCGGCGGAAGCCGTACTCGTTGAGGGCCTTGCGGAACTCGGACTCCTTCTGCGTGAACGCGCGGATGATGCGCTCCACGTCGGCGGGCGAGCCGGAGCGGTTGACGACCGACGGGCCGGCGGCCGCGGGCGCCGCGGCGGCCTGCTTCTGCGCCGCGGCCGGGGCCGCGCAGACCAGGGCGGCGAGGGCTGTTAAAAGAACTCTTCTCATAAACTCTCTTCCGGACTTCAGGGGTTAGGCGCGCGAGGCATTCGGGTCAGGGGAAACGCCCGCCGAGCAACCCTTTCGATGCACAGGCGCGGGCGCGTGTTGCCACCGGGGAATTGATTCCTCGGGTCGTCGATTCGATGAATCGACGACCCGAGGAGCATATGAGCCGACCCGTTTAGCCGACGAACTCCGCCTCGACGCGGCGCGGGATGACGCCGCGCTCGAAGCCCTCGTCGAGCAGGCGCTGGACGGCGCGGCGGCCGCGCTCTGTGTAGTCGAGCGTGAGCTGGTTGACCCACATCCCGACGAAGCGGTCGGCCAGCTCCGTGTCCATGTCGCGCGCGAACTGCATGGCGTAGGCCAGCGCGTCGCGGCGGTGGTCGAGCGAGAACTGGATCGACTGGCGCAGGTAGTCCGAGACCCGTCTGACCGTCTCCTCCCCCAGGTCGCGCCGGATGACGTTGCCGCCCATCGGGAGCGGCAGCCCCTCCCTCTCCTTCCACCACTCGCCGAGGTCTACGACCTTCTGGAGCCCGAGCCGCTGGTAGAAGAGCTGCCCCTCGTGGATGAGCAGGCCGGCGTCGGCCTCGCCCTGCCGCACGGCGTCGATGATGCGGTCGAAGGGGACGACCACGTACTCGAACTCGGGCGCGAGGATGCGCAGCGCGAGGAAGGCGCTCGTCATCGTGCCGGGCACGGCGACCCTCAAACTCTTTATGTCTTCGACCTTGTACGGCTCGCGCGCCACGACGATGGGGCCGTAGCCATCGCCGATGGAGGCGCCGTGCGGGAGCAGCACGTACTTGTCCGAGACGTAGGCGTAGGCGTGAAAGCTGACGGCCGTCACGTCGTAGACGCCGCGCGTCGCCTTCTCGTTCAACGTCTGGATGTCTTCGAGCGTGTGCTCGAACCGGATGTCGCCCGTGTCGATCTTGTTCGTCGCCAGCCCGTAGAACATGAACGCGTCGTCGGAGTCGGGCGAGTGCGCCACGGTGATGGTGCGTGTCTCTGTCGCTGTCGTCATGAGTCCTCTGAAATAAATAACCGGGGCGGCGGGCCTGAGTCTTATGACTGCCGCCACGGCTCCAGGTTATTTACCGCCTGACTGCCCGCCGCGCCCCTGCTCGATGATGTCGATGAGGGCGTTGAGCCGCTGCTCCGTGTGCGCCTGCGCCTCCGCCAGCTCGACCATCTTCACAGTCAAGACTCTCTGCGATTGGCCGAGTTCATCGACCGTGTTATAGAGGTTGACGGCCGCCCTCTCAAGCTGGCCGAGACGCTCCTCGTGCAACTCCCGCATCCGTTCCAGCTTGTCAGAGAACTGAGCCATCTTCTCCGAGAAGCTCTCCTGCCGCTTGATAATGAACTCCATCACTCTTTGAATCTCTTCGTTTGTCATGCGCATCTCCCCATCTGAAGAGTCGTCGGGCGATGGTTGTCACGCGGCTCGCGGCCGCGCGGGCGGAGGCGAATTCGTCAGGCGGCGGCCGGCTCCTCGACGCGGTTGTAGAGCGTGTCGCGCTCGACGGCTTCGAGGCCGGCGTCTTCGATGAGGGCGACGATCTCCTGCTTCGACATCCTGACCTCGCCGTTCGACTCGACCGAGTAGCTCTCGGAGAGTTCGCCGCCCTCGGTGATGGTGCCGTCGAGGTCGTTGGCCCCGTAGTGGAGCGCGACCTGCGCGAGCCGCTTCCCCAGCATCACCCAGTAGGACTTGATGTGCGGGAAGTTGTCGAGCATGAGGCGCGAGACGGCCATCGTCTTCAAGGAATCGACGCCCGTCGGCCCCGGCAGGTGCGCGAGCTGCGAGCCCGGCGGGTAGAAGGCCAGGGGGATGAAGCACTGGAAGCCGCCCGACTTGTCCTGCTGCTCGCGCAGGCGGACGAGGTGGTCGACGCGGTCTTCCAACGACTCGATGTGGCCGTAGAGCATCGTCGCGTTCGTCTTCAGCCCCGCCGCGTGCACCTTGCCCGAGAGGTCGAGCCAGCGCTGCGCGTCCGTCTTGTGCGCGCAGATCATCGAGCGCGTCGGCTCGCGGAAAATCTCGGCGCCGCCGCCGGGGCACGAGTCCATCCCGGCCTCCCTGAGTTTGGAGATGACCTCCTCGTCCGACATCTTGTAGAAGCGCGCGAAGTGGTCGAGCTCGACCATCGTCCAAGCCTTCAGGTGGAGCCGCGGGTAGTGCGCCTTGAGCGAAGAGAGCAGGTCGGTGAAGTACGAAAACGGCAGCTTGGTGTTCAGGCCCCCGACGATGTGCAGCTCGGTCGCGCCCTCCCGCACGGCCTCGCCCGCGATGCGCAGGGAGTCTTCGATGTTGTGCGTGTAGGCGTCGGGCTGCCGCGGCGTGCGGAAGAAGCCGCAGAACTTACAGTCCGCGTAGCAGACGTTCGTCGGGTTGAAGTGGCGGTTAACGTTGTAGTACGTCACCCGCCCGTGCAGACGCCGCCTGACGGTGTCGGCCAGGCGCCCGAGCGCCGGCACGTCCTCCGTCGCGAACAGCGCCAGCCCGTCCTCGAAACTGAGCCGCGCGCCGGCCTCGACCTTCTCCGAGAGTTCGTTAAGTCTGGGGTCGTGTGAAAATTCCATAATCGGATGTTCAAGTCCAAAGTCCAATTTAGAAACAGAGCCCTACCCCCACAGCGCCCGCACGTCGAGCGTGAAGCCGCGCAGCAGCGGCTCGCCCGAAACCGACTCGGGGTCTTCGAGCACTTCGGCCTCCGCGCCGGGGCGGTAGACGTAGACCTTCCAGGTCGAAGGGTCTAACAGCCACCCCAGTTGCGCGCCGTTTTCGACGTACTCCTCCATCTTCTTCTGCAACCTCTTCAGGGAGTCGGACGGCGAGCGCAGCTCGACGACGAAGTCGGGGCAGATGGGCGAGAACTTCTCCTGCTCCTTCTCGCTCAGAGCCTCCCACCGCTCTTTCTTAATCCACGAAAGGTCGGGCGACCTCTTCGCGCCGTTCGGCAGGGAGAACATTGATGAAGAATCGAACGTCTCGCCCGTCCCGTCCTTTTCCGCCCAGAGGCCGAACCTGAGGGCGAGCTTAGAGTTGCGTCTGCCGGTTTTCCCCCCGGTCGGTGGCACGATGATGAGGTCTCCTTCGCTGCTGAGTTCGAGGTTGAGGTCTTCGTGGCGCATGCAGAAGTCGTAGAACTCGTCCGCGTCCATCTTCCACCCGAGGTGGATGACGAGCGCCTCGTCCCTCTCTTCGGCCGGCGGCGTGAGTGTGGCGGTCATAAGTCGAAGCCTTTCTCGTCGGGAAGCGCGCTTTTCAACTTCAACCCCTCAGCAGCGCGGCGCCGCCGAACGTGGCGAGCAGGATGACGCTGACGAAGGCGTTCGTGGTGAAGAACGCGGCGTTCAGGCGGCTCAGGTCGTCGGCGCGCACGAGCGAGTGCTGGTAGATTAGGAGCGCGCCCGTCGCCGCGACGCCCGCGACCGCCGGCGCGCCCAAATGCGTCAGAAAGTATAACCCAACGAGCGCCGCGAAAGCCCCCGCGTGCAGCCCGCGCGAGACCCACAGCGCCCGCGCGATCCCGACGCGCGCGGGTATCGAGCGCAGCCCCGCCCCGCGGTCGAACTCGAAGTCCTGGCAGGCGTAGAGCACGTCGAAGCCGGCCGTCCACAGGAGCACCGCGAGCGAGAGCAGCAGCGGCACCGGCGAGTCTATCGCCCCGCGCACGGCCACCCACGCCCCCGTCGGCGCGATGCACAGGCACCACCCCAAGACGACGTGCGAGAGCGACGTGAAGCGCTTCGTGTACGAGTAGAGCAGCACCGACCCGAGCGCGACCGGCGAGAGCAGCAGCGCCAGCCGGTTGAGCATCGCGGACGCGAGGAAGAAGAGCGCGGCCGAGGCCACGGTGAACGCCCAGACGAAGGAGACCGAGAGCCGCCCCGCCGGGATGGCGCGCGAGGCCGTGCGCGGGTTGGCCGCGTCGTAGTGTCGGTCGGCGATGCGGTTGAAGGCCATCGCGGCCGAGCGCGCGCCCACCATCGCCAGCGTAATCCAGAGCGCCTGCCGGAGGGTCGGCAGTCCCGTGGCCGCGAAGCCGCGCGCCGCCAGCAGCGCCCCCAGGAAGGCGAAGGGCAGCGCGAAGAGCGTGTGCTCGATCTTAATCATTTCGAGCGTCGTGCGGATGTTGCTCGCGGCGGTCTTCATCTCGTTCTGTCAGGTAGGCAAAACTCGGGCCGGGTCGGAGTTAAAATTCGGGCCGTGACGCGGGCGGCGATCCTCAGCTTTTCGACGGGAGCGCTGGCAAAATGCCAAAGCGGGTTCGGGCGCGTGGCTTTCCGCGAATCGTTCAGCGCGGCCCCCAGTAGTCGGGCGACTCCTTCATCGAGGGGTCGGGGCGCTCCATCCAGCGCTCGGGGCGGTGGAGGTCGATGAAGCCGAACTTGCGGTAGAGCTCGTGCGCGTCCTTCGTCGCCAGCACCCAGCGGCGGAAGCCCTGCAACTCCGGGTGCGAGAGTATGACCTCCATCAGCCACTTCGACAGCCCGCGCCCGCGGTGCTCCTCCAGCACGAACACGTCGGCCAGCCACGCGAACGTCGCGTAGTCCGTGACGACGCGCGCGAACCCGACCAGCTCGCCCCCGCGGTAGATGCCGAAAGGGAGGGAGTTCTCGACCGCCTTGCGCACGACCTCCAAAAGCCGCCCCCGGCCCCAATAGCTCTCCTCGGAGATGAACCGGTGGATGACGCCCAGGTCCAGGCGCCCACGCTCGGTGCTGATCGTGTACCCGTCGCGATGCCAGTCCATAACTTTGGGAGTGATGAGTGATGAGTGATGAGCGATGAGAGAAAGGCAACGCCCGTCGTCTTCTCTCATCACTCATCACTCATCGCCTATCACTTTTAACTCCTCCTCCCCCTTCCAACGCGTGCCCGTCGGGTGCGGGATGCCGAACTGGTCGAGGAGGCGGAAGACGAGGTGGTCTACGAGCTGCTCGACGGTCTGCGGCCGGTGGTAGAAGCCGGGGCTCGCGGGCATGACGCGCGCGCCCGCGTGCGCGAGCCGGAGCATGTTCTCGATGTGGATCGTGTTGTAGGGCGTCTCGCGCACGACGAGGACGAGCCGCCGCCCCTCCTTCAACGTCACGTCGGCCGCGCGGTGAATCAGGTTCGTCACGGCGCCCGAGGCGATGGCCCCGAGCGTCCCCATCGAACAGGGCACCACGCACATCCCCGCCTGCGGGTGCGACCCCGACGAAGGCTTCGCCGCCATGTTGTCCAGCCGGTGGAACTGTATGAGCCTTGAGTCTTCGGGGAGCCCCACCCACCTGTTGACCGCGCGCACGTCGCCCGGCTCGATCTTCGCCCCCAGCTCGACGCGCGCGACGACGAGCGCCGACTGCGACATGATGAGGTTGATGCGCTCGACCGCGCCGCTCGCCGCCATGTGGACGAGCGCGCGGTGCGCGTAGATAGAGCCGGAGGCTCCCGTGACTGCGACCGTCAGTTCCATCGGGTTACGTCACGCCGAATCTTAAGGGTCGCGCCGCGCGCGCGCAAGCGTGCCGGTTTCGGACTGTGCGGACAGGAATGCTAGACTCTGGCGGAACGCCGGAGGCTGAACGCTCGACGCACACCAAGCGATGGACTTGAAAGAACTCGAAAGGCTGCTGCGCGCCTTCAAGCAGGGCGAGCTGGACGACGCGGACGCGGCGCGGCGCATCTCGAACCTGCACTTCGAAGACCTGGGGCACGCCCGCGTCGACCACGCGCGGGCGGCGCGGCAGGGTTTCCCGGAGGTCGTCTTCGGGGCGGGGAAGACGCGCGCGCAGGTCGTCGAGATCGTCGAGGCGCTCGCGCGCCGCGCGCCGAACCTGCTCGTCACGCGCACCGACGAGGGCACCTACGGCGAAGTCCGCAACGTCTGCACCGAGGCCGAGTGGCACCCTTCGGCGCGCATGATCCGCGTCCTGCGCGACCGCGCGGAGCGCGGCGCGGGCACCGTCATGGTCGTCACCGCCGGCACCTCCGACATCCCCGTCGCGGAGGAGGCCGCGCTCACGGCCGAGGCGATGGGCAACCGCGTCGAGCGCGTCTGGGACGCGGGCGTCGCGGGCATCCACCGCATCATGGCCGAGCGCGAGCGGCTGCGCGCGGCGCGCGTCCTCGTCGTCGCCGCGGGGATGGAGGGCGCGCTCCCCTCGGTCGTCGGCGGCCTCGTCGGCGTCCCCGTCATCGCGGTGCCGACGAGCGTCGGCTACGGCGCAAGCTTCGGCGGCGTCGCCGCCCTGTTAGGCATGCTCAACTCCTGCTCCTCGAACGTCACGGTCGTCAACATCGACAACGGCTTCGGCGCGGGCTTCGTCGCCAGCCTCATCAACAGGAAAGTGCTAAGTGATGAGTGACAAGTGATGAGGAAAAGCGAACCGACACCGCGCGCCGGCCGCGCCCGTCTTATCACTCATCACTTACCACTCGTCACCCTCGCCGTCGCGATGGCGACGGCGGGCGCGGGGTGCGGCGCGCGGCGGACGCCCGACCTCGGGCGCATCTTCGCGGGCGTGCGCGGGCGGAAGGGGAAGCGGCCGGTCATCGTCATCCCGGGCATCCTCGGCTCGCGCATCGTCAACCGGAGGACGGGCGAGGTCGTCTGGCCCTCGGTCTTCCGCTCGAACGTGGACGGGCTCTCGCTGCCGGCGACGCCCGACCTCTCGAACAACCGCGACGAGCTGGTCGCGGCGCGCATCATCGAGGCGGCCAGGCTGGCGGGGAATTTCGGGCCGGAGGTCTACGTCTACCACTACCTCATACGCGCGCTCGAAGACTACGGCGGCTACCGCGAGGGCGACTGGGCGAACCCGCCCGAGGGCGGCGACCAGGACACCTTCTACGTCTTCTCCTACGACTGGCGGCGCGACAACGTCGAGTCCGCGCGGCTGCTCGTCAAGCGGGTCGAGGCCCTGAAGCTCAAGCTCGGCCGCCCCGACCTGCGCTTCAACGTCGTGGCGCACTCGATGGGCGGACTCGTCGCGCGCTACGCCGCCATGTACGGCGACCGGGACCTGCCGCCCGAAGGCTCCGCGCCGCAGCCGGACTGGGCCGGGGCCGCGTTCGTCAACAAGATTTTCATGTTCGGCACGCCCAACGCCGGCTCGGCCGAAGCCTTCGCCGTCCTCCTCGAAGGCTACTCGGTGACCGAGGGCCTGCGCCGCCGCGTGCGCCTGCTCAACAAGCTCTCGCGCGAGGACGTGTTGACGGCGCCGTCGATCTTTCAACTGCTCCCGCACGCGGGCGCCGCGCGCTTCCTCGACCGAGACCTGCGGCCTCTGAGCGTCGACCTCTACGACCCCGCGACCTGGCGCCGCTTCGGCTGGTCGGCGGCGAACGACCCCGCCTTCCGCGCGGCTTACGAGCGCGGCGCGGCGCGCGACGAGGAGGCGACCACGGGGCGCGGCACGCTCGCAGACCTCGACGCCTACTTCGACGCGGCGCTCGCGCGCGCCCGCCGCTTCCACGAGGCGCTCGACGCGCGGGGGAGCGGCGCGGCGGACGCGCCGGTCAAGCTCTTCGCCTTCGGCGGCGACTGCGAGGAGACTCTGAGCGCGCCCGTCGTCATGCAGGACGAGAAGACGGGGCGCTGGCTGACTCTGACGCGGCCGAAGTCCCTGCGGGCCTCGGACGGGCGGCGCCTCAAGCGCGAGGAGGTCGTGCGCGCGATGTACGCGCCGGGCGACGGGCGCGTGACGCGCGACTCGCTGATGGGCGCCGGCCTCGGCGCGGCGGGGCGGGCGAGCGCGCTCTACGAGACGCCGCTGCCCGTCGCCTACGCCGCCTTCGCCTGCGACCTCCACAGCGACTTGCAGAACAACCGGACGCTCCAGGACAACGCGCTCACGCTGCTCGTCGGCGAGCTGGCGGGCTGAAGACTGATGTTGAGGTCAATGATGGGAGAGTCGACGGCCGTACTCCTCTTCGTCTGCGCCGTGGCGGCCGTCTACCTGTTCGCGGCCTGCGCGGCCGTGCGCGTGCTGCTGCGCCGCTTCGGCCGTTTGGAGCCGCCGACGCGCGCGGGGCGCGTGGCCGAACTCGGTTCGCTCGCGCTGGCGGCCGTCGGCCTCGTCTGCTTCGCCTACGGCTACTTCGTCGAGCCGTACTGGCCCCAAGTCACACGCGTCCGCGTCGAGAGCGCGAAGCTGAAGGGGGCGCAGCGCCCCGTGCGCGTCGTGCACATCTCCGACCTGCACTGCGACCCGGAGCCGCGGCTCGAAGAGCGCCTGCCCGACCTCGTCGCCGCCGAGCGCCCCGACCTCATCGTCTACACCGGCGACTCGCTCAACTCGCCCGAGGGGCTGCCGGTCTTGCGTAAGCTCCTGCCGCGGCTCGCGGCCATCGCGCCGACCTACGCCGTGCGCGGCAACTGGGACACGGCCTTCTGGCGGCGCCGGGAGCTGTTCGAAGGCACGGGCGTCGTCGAGCTGAAGAAGCAGTCCGCGCGCGTGGACGTGGCCGGGACGAGCGTCTGGGTTTCGGGCGCGCCCTTCGCCTCGTTCGACGGGCCGACCGGCGAGCGCGCCGGCATCGAGAATTTGCTCAGGGACGTGCCGCCCGAAGCCTTCACGCTCTTCCTCTACCACACGCCCGACCTGATACTTGGGGCGGCCGAGACGGGGCGCGTCGACCTCTACTGCGCGGGCCACACGCACGGCGGGCAGGTGGCGCTCCCCCTCTACGGCGCGCTCGTCACGCTCTCGAAGTTCGGCAAGAAGTACGAGTCGGGGCTGCACCGGGAGGGGCGGACGTGGCTCTACGTCACGCGCGGCGTCGGCATGGAGGGCGGCCCCGCCCCGCGCGTCCGCTTCTTCGCGCGCCCGGAGGTGACCGTCATCGAACTCGCGCCGGAAGGCGAAAGGGTTAATTAAAAGGGCTGGACAGGATTGACGGGATAGGAGGGGGGAGCCGATGAAAAGAAGTCTCTCGTTACTGCTGACGGTCTTCTCGTTGCTCGTCCTGGCGGCGGCGGCGCGGGCCGCGCAGGGCGTGCGTGCCGTGAGGCTCGCGGTGGACGCGACCGACGCGCCGCGCAAGCTCTTCCGCGCGACCGAGACCATCCCGGCCGCGCCGGGGCCTTTGACGCTCTACTACCCCGCGTGGCTGCCGGGCGAGCACGGGCCGACGGGGCCGATCATTAACCTGTCGGGTCTGAAGTTCACGGCCGCGGGGCGGACGCTCCGCTGGCGGCGCGACCCCGCGGACATGTACGCCTTCCACATCGACGTGCCGCCGGGCGCCGGCTCGGTCGAGGTCTCGTCGGAGTTCCTCGCGCCCACCTACGCGGGCGGCTTCACCTCGGGCTCTTCGACCACCTCGCACCTCTTCGTCTTCTCCTGGAACTGGCTGCTGCTCTACCCGAAGGTCGCGCACACGGACGACCTCACGTTCGAGCCGTCCATACGCCTCCCCGCCGGCTGGAAGTACGCCGCGGGGCTCGACACGCAGAGCCAGGCGGGCGGCGTCGTCCTCTTCAAGCCGACCTCGCTCACGATGCTCGTGGACTCGCCCGTGCTCGCCGGCGAGTTCTTCCGCACGGTGCAGCTCTCCGCGTCGAAGCCTTCGGTCGAGATCGCGATGGCCGCCGACAGCGCCGCCGCGCTCGAAGCCAAACCGCCGTTCCTCGACGCGATGCGCAGGCTCGTCGCGGAGGCGCGCGCCCTCTTCGGCGCGGAGCACTACGAGCACTACACCTTCCTCTTCACGCTGAGCGACCGCGTCGCGCACTTCGGGCTGGAGCACCACCAGAGCAACGACAGCCGGGTCGCGGAGCGCGCCCTGCGCGACGAGACGCTGGGGCGCCTCGCGCTCGGCGTGCTGCCGCACGAGTACGTCCACTCCTGGAACGGCAAGTACAGGCGGCCGGCGGGGCTCGCCACGCCCGACTACCAGAAGCCGATGCAGGGCGAGCTGCTCTGGGTCTACGAAGGGCTGACCGAGTATTACGGCAACGTGCTGGCCGCGCGCACGGGGCTCTGGACGCCGGAGGAGTACCGCGACGAGCTGGCGTCGGTCGCGGCGAGTCTGGACAAGCGGCCCGGGCGCACCTGGCGCCCGCTCATCGACACGACCGTCGCCGCGCAGCTCCTCTACAACGCGCCTTCGGAGTGGGAGGCCGAGCGCCGCGGCGTGGACTTCTACGACGAGGGCTGGCTCGTCTGGCTCGACGCCGACACGCTCATCCGGCAGTTGACCAACGGCCGGCGCTCGCTCGACGACTTCGTCCGGCGCTTCCACGGCGGGCAGTCCGGCCCGCCCTCGGTCAAGACCTACACCTTCGACGACGTGGTCAACACCCTGAACGAGGTGGCGCCGCACGACTGGCGCGCGTTCTTCGACGAGCGGCTCTGGTCTACGGAAGCGCGCGCCCCCCTGGGCGGGGTCGTGCGCGGCGGCTGGCGTTTGGAGTACGACGCCGAGCGCGGCCGGCACATCGAGGATGTGGAGGACGGGCGCGACCGCGTCGAGATGGCCTACTCGCTCGGCCTGAGGCTGAGCACCGAAGGGCTCGTGGCCGACGTGCTGCCGGGGACGCCCGCGGCGACGGCGGGCTTAGGGCCGGGCATGACGGTCGTCGCCGTGGACGGCAGGGCTTACACGCCCGACGTGCTGCGCGACGCCGTGACGGCCGCGAAGTCGCGCACGACGCCGCTCCGACTGCTCGTCAACAACGAGGGCACTTTGCAGACCCACGCGCTCGACTACCACGGCGGCGAGCGTTACCCGCGCCTCGCGCGCGACGCCTCGAAGCCCGACCTGCTCACGCAGACCATCAAGCCGCTGACGAAATAACGGTCAGAACCGCCCGCGGTAGCGGGTGGGCCTGACCTGATTTCCCTTTAGAGTCCTGCGAGGGCGCGCGACTGCACTTCGGCGACCACGTCGTCGAGACCCACGTCCTCCGACTGTTTGGTCGCGCGGTCGAAGAGTTCGACCTTGCCTTCGGCGATCTTCTTGCCGACGGTGAGGCGGAAGGGGACGCCGATCAGGTCGGCGTCCTTGAACTTGACGCCCGCGCGCTCGTCGCGGTCGTCGAGGAGGACTTCGAGGCCGGCGCGGCGCAAGTGTTCGTAGAGCTGCTCGCCCGCGTCCGTAATCTCCTTCTGCTTGACGTTGGTGACGGTGACGATCACGTCGAAGGGCGCTATCGCCCGCGGCCAGACGATGCCGTCGGCGTCGTGGCTCTGCTCGACGGCGGCCGACATGATGCGCTCGACGCCGATGCCGTAGCTGCCCATCACGACGGGCACCTCCTTGCCCTCCTGCGTGAGCACCGTCGCCCCCATCGACTCCGAGTACTTCGTCCCCAGCTTGAAGATGTGCCCGATCTCCATCGCCTTGAAGATGTCGAGCACGCCCGCCTCGCAGTTGGGGCACGCCTCGCCCTTCTGCACGGCGCGCAGGTCGGCCCAACTGTCGGGCTTGATGTCGCGCTCGATGTCAACGCCGCGCAGGTGGTGTTCGTCCCTGTTCGCGCCGGTCGTCATCGCCCGCCGCCCCTTCAGGGAGGAGTCGGCGACGACGCGGAGCTTCTGCTTCGAAGCGGCGGCCTTCTCCCTCGCGCCGACGCCGCCGAGGCTGCCGGCCGAGGCGCCGAGCAGGTCGCGTATCTCTTCGGGGTGCGCGGCGCGCACGGCCGACGCGCCCAAGGCGTCGCCGAGCTTGACCTCGTGCAACTGGTGGTCGCCGCGCAGCAGCGCCAGCACCGCGTACTGCTCCTGCGTCGCGCCGTCCGTGGCGACGTAGACGAGCGTCTTGATCTGGCGTTCGGCCGACGCGCCGCCGGGGAAGGTCGTCAGGTCTTCGATGGTGCGCACGCCGGGCGTGGGGAACTCTTCCGGCCCGGGCAACCCGGCCTCGTCTTCGACGGCGGGAATCCTCGAAGTCGCCTTCTCAAGGTTGCCGGCGTAGCCGCAGGACTCGCAGACGGCGATGAAGTCCTCGCCCGCGTCGGTGCGCGCCATGAACTCGTTCGACGCGGTGCCGCCCATCGCGCCGGACGAAGCCTCGACGATGTGGTACTTGAGGCCGCAGCGGTCGAAGATTTTCTTGTACGCCCCGCGCTGGTCTTCGAAGGACTTGTCGAGGCCGGCCTGGTCCACGTCGAAGGAGTAGGCGTCCTTCATGATGAACTGGCGCACGCGCATCAGGCCGGACTTCGGCCGCTCCTCGTCGCGGAACTTGGTCTGTATCTGATACCAGACCTGCGGCAGTTGCTTGTACGAGCGTATCTCGTGGCGCGCGATGGCGGTGAAGACCTCCTCGTGCGTCATGCCGAGGCACATGTCGGCGCCCTTCCGGTCCTTCAGGCGGAACATCGTCTGGCCCATCACCTCCCAGCGGCCGGACTCCTTCCAGACCTCGGCGGGGTGGAGGGCGGGCAGGAAGAACTCCTGCCCGCCGACGGCCTCCATCTCCTCGCGCACGACCTTCATCGCGCGCTGCGCGACGCGCCAGCCCAGCGGCAGGAGCGAATAGATCCCCGAGCCGAGCTGGCGGATGAAGCCCGCGCGCAGCAGCAGGCGGTGCGAGACGACCTCCGCGTCGGCGGGGTCTTCGCGGAGCGTGGGGATGAAATACTGTGACCAGCGCATAAGGGTTTGCCTTCACTCTCCTTCAAACGAGCGTCGCCCGAAAATGAGCGACCATTCTCGCCCACCGTGCGCCGCATCGTCAAAGAAGTAGGCAGCAGGCAGTGAGCCCCGGAGGGGCGGGATGTTTATAGCTCAAGGTGAAATTAACTTCCCAAGCTCCGTAGGAGCGGCATGCGTATGTCGCCCCCGACGGGGCTCGGACCCTATTGAACCGCGGGGCTATAAACATTGAGCCCCTCCGGGGCTTCCCGAACGGCCTTCAACTGCCTACTGCCTACTACTCCTGTGCGAGAATGCCAGTCATGCGGATCGTCATCGTCGGCGGCGGCATCGGTGGATTGACGGCGGCTCTGGCGCTGCGGCGCGAGGGGTTCGAGCCCGAGGTGTACGAGCGCGCGCCGGCGCTGCTCGAAGTGGGGGCGGCGATTGCCGTGTGGCCGAACGCGTTCAGGGTCTTAGAGCGGCTGGGCCTGGGCGAGACCCTGCGCGAGCGCGCGGGGCGCATCCGGAGCGTGCGCTGGCTCGGGCGCGAGGGGCGTCTCTACAACCACTTCACTTTCCCAGAGGCGTGCGCGCCGGCCGTCGCGCTCCACCGCGCGGACTTGCAGGGCGCCCTGCTGCGCTCGCTCCCGAAGGAGTCCGTTCGTCTGGGGAAGACCTTCGTCGGTTTCGATGAACAAGGCGAGGAGGTGCGCGCGCGCTTTGAGGACGGGACGGAGGTCGCCTGTGATGTGCTCGTCGGCGCGGACGGGCTGCACTCGCGCGTGCGCGCGCGTCTGCTCGAAGACGGCGAGCCCGTCTACCGCGGCTACACGGTCTGGCGCGGCGTCGCGCGGCTCGAACACGCGGCGCTTCAAACGGGGACGGCTTCGGAGATTTACGGCGAGGGCCGGCGCTTCGGCGTGGGGCCGGTCGGGCTCGGCCGCACGGGCTGGTGGGCGACCGCGAACGAGTCGGAGGCGACGGCGGAGTCGGCCGCCGAGCACGCGCCGAAGTTGTTGAGACTGTTCGACGGCTGGTGCGCGCCCGTGCTTGAGCTGATCGGGGCGACGCCGTCGGAGACCATCCTGCGCAACGCCGCCTACGACCGGCCCGCGGCCGCGCGCTGGGGCGCAGGGCGCGTCACGATGCTCGGCGACGCCGCCCACCCGATGACGCCGAACCTCGGGCAGGGCGGCTGCGTCGCCGTCGAAGACGCCGCGGTGCTCGCGCGCTGCCTCGCCAGGTACGGCGACGCCGGACAGGCGTTGCGCGTCTACGAGTCGCGCCGCCGCGCGCGGGCCGCCCGCGTCGCCGACTACTCACGCCTTTACGGCGCGTTCGGGCAGTTGGACGGCCGCGCGGCCACACGGCTGCGCGCGCGCCTGCTCTCGTCCGTCCCAAAGACTTTGGGGAGGAGGCTGCTGTCGCTCGTCTTCGATTACGACGCTTACGGGGTGGGGGTGTGAGTGACTCTGACGTTTCTCTACACTCGACGGTAATGAGACGTGTGTTCACCACAGAGGCACAGAGGACTCAGAGGAAGCACGGAGACATCCCTCTGTGCCACCTCCGTGCCCTCTGTGCCTCTGTGGTGAATCGCCCTTAACGCAGCAGACCAGAGACAAGATATAACCCGCGCCGCGCGCATTCCGTGGCGGCGGGGACGCCTTACTGCTTCACCTGCGTCTGGCTGGTCTCCTTCTGTAATGACTCGATCTCGCGCTGGAGGGCGCGCTTCAACTCCTCGTCGGTCGTCTTCTCGACGGCCTTCCTGAGCGCCAAGACCTGCGCGGTGCGGAGCGCCTGGTCGGCGGGGACTTTCACGTCGGGCTCGACGCCGGTGCCCTCCCAGTTGGTCCTGGTGACGGGGCTGACGGCGCGCCCCGTGGGGATGAAGACGCCGAAGTGCGCGCCGAGGCGGTTGCCGCCGCCGGGGTTGGCGCCGCCGCCGGTCGTCTCGCCGACGAGCGTGGCGCGCTTCAGGTTCTTGAGGTTGTACGAGAACTCCTCCGCGCCCGAGAAGGTGCGGCCGCTCGTCAGCACGTACACGTCCTTGCCCGTGTAGCGCTTGCCCGCCACCTCCTTCAGCGTCCAGAACTCCTCGACGCGCTCGCCCTTGCCGTCGCGCCAGCGGAGGTCGTTGAGGTGGACGGGCTCCGGGCCGAAGAGGTACGAGCAGATGAGCGCGACCATCTTCGGGTCGCCGCCGCCGTTCTGGCGCAGGTCGAAGATGATGGCGTCGGTGTTGGCGAGGAAGTTGAAGACGGAGGCGACCGTCTCCGCCCCGCCCTCCGGGTCGAGGAACCCGCGGAACTCGACGTAGCCGATGTTGCCCGGCAGGCGCTCCACCTTCTGGAAGCCGTAGTTGATGCGCGACATCTCGCGGCGGAACCGCTCGCGCTCCTCGGCCGAAGGCTCGCGCGGGCCGCCCGCCCGCTCGGGGATGGGCTGGAACGAGTAGCGCACGCGCAGGTGCTTGTCGCGGCTCACCTCCTGTAGGTCGGCGGTCAGCTTCTCGGCGAACTGCTTCGCGCTCGTGAGCTTGTCGTACTCGCCCCGTTCGAGGCGCTCGCGGACGGCGCGCTCCATCTTCGCCGCCGTCTCGGGGAAGACGTAGGCGTCGTTGAGGCGCTTGAGGAGGTTCTCGACGACCTCCTTGCGCGCGGCGGCGTCCACGGTCATGTCGGGCTGCTCGGGCGGCCCCTGCCGCGCGGGCGCGGGGTTCGGTTCGACCAACATGAGGCAGGCGCAGAGCGCGAGTGCGAAGAGTGCTTGCGGACGTGTCATCGCTTACGGTCTCCTTAAGTTCTTTATGGGTGGCCTGGCTTGCGACTGAGCTTGTGACTGAACAGGGTGTCAGTCTTGCATTACGTCGGGGCGTCCGTCGGGTTCCATTTTCCTCCGGCGGGGGTCTCGGGGAGGCCCGTTGCGGCCGGGCGGGGCGTGATGTAACATCAGGCCGCAAAACACGCCGTCACAGTAAAGAGTCGGGAGGAGCGAGCGGATGAGCGACCTTTTGAACGCCCCTTTGGCCGAGGCCGACCCCCTGATCTCGGGCGCCATCGACGACGAGGTGCGCCGGCAGGCGGAGGGCCTGGAGCTGATCGCTTCGGAGAACTTCGTCTCCGAAGCCGTGCTCGAAGCGATGGGCTCGGTCTTCACGAACAAGTACGCCGAAGGCTACGTCGGCAAGCGCTACTACGGCGGCTGCGAGTTCACGGACGTGGTCGAGCAGGCGGCCATCGACCGCGCGAAGGAGCTGTTCGGCGCCGACCACGCCAACGTCCAGCCGCACTCGGGCTCGCAGGCCAACATGAGCGTCTACCTCGCGGCGCTCTCGTACGGCGACACCATCCTCGGCATGAACCTCTCGCACGGCGGACACCTCACGCACGGCCACCCGCTGAACTTCTCCGGCTTCAGCTACAAGGTCGTCGAGTACGGCGTCTCCCGCGAGACCGAGCGGATCGACTACGAGGAGCTCGAACGGCTCGCGCAGGAGCACAACCCGCGTGTGATCGTCTGCGGCGCTTCGGCCTACCCCCGCGTCATCGACTTCGAGCGCATCGGAAACGTCGCGCGCTCGGTCGGCGCGCGCGTGATGGCCGACATCGCGCACATCGCCGGCCCCGTGGCGGCGGGCCTTCACCCCTCGCCCGTCCCGCACGCGGACTACGTGACGACGACCACGCACAAGACCCTGCGCGGGCCGCGCGGCGGGCTCATCCTGTGCCGGGCGGACTACGCGGCCGACGTCGACCGGAAGGTCTTCCCCGGGGTGCAGGGCGGCCCGCTCGTCCACATCATCGCGGCGAAGGCCGTCGCCTTCGGCGAGGCTTTGAGGGAAGACTTCAAGGACTACCAGCGGCGCATCCTCTCGAACGCGCGAGCGCTCGCCGCGGAGCTTCAGGAGCAGGGCTTCCGCCTCGTCTCGGGCGGCACGGACAACCACCTCGTCCTCGTGGACGTGTTCATGGACGGCAAGGGCGTGACGGGCAAGGTCGCCGAGAAGGCGCTCGAAGCCGCGGGCATCACCGCCAACAAGAACACCATCCCGTTCGACACCAACAAGCCCTTCGTCGCCTCGGGCATCCGCCTGGGGACGCCCGCGCTCACGACGCGCGGCATGGGCGAGGAGGAGATGCGGCAGGTGGCGCGCCTCATCGCCGCCGTCCTGCACGAGCCCGAGTCGGACGAGGTCAGGGCGCGCGTGAGTGAATCCGTCAAAGAACTCGCGGCGCGCTTCCCGCTCTACGCGCGCCGCCAGCGCCACGCGCCCGGCGCGGAGGCGGTCGGCGCCGATTGAAGAACCTCGCAGAAGCATTCTCACCCTCGCCGCGCTACACGGCGGCGACTTAACCCGAAGGAGGACGAACGATGAGCAGTCAGGGTGACCCGTCCAATCAGGGCGGCGGCGGAGCGGGCAGCGGCGGCGGCGGCAGCACCGGCGGAACCACCGGCGGCGGCAACCGCCCCGGCGAGTCGGGCGCGGGCGGCCATACGGGGGCCGGCCAGTCCGGCGGCGGCCAGTCCGGCCGGCAGGGTTCGGAGGGCGGCGGCGGTGAGGACTCCACCACCACCTCCTCCGCTAAAGGCGGCATCAACCCCGTCCAGCACTCCGAGTAAGGCGCGAGCCCGCCCGGGTTTCGCGCGCGCGTTTAACTTGCCCCGCCGCGCCCCGCGGCGCGGCGCCACTTCACTAAAGGAGGAGTAGCATGTCGAACCCCAAACAGCCCGGCGGCGCCGAGGTTGACCCGTCCGAGGGCGCCGTCGAAGAAGGCTCGGAGCAGCAGGGCTTCCAGGCGGCCGGCGGCGAGGGCACAGAGTCCGAAGTCGATCCGTCTGAAGTCGATCCGTCCGAAGAGCCCGCCGAGTAGCGCACCGGACGCGAATCCGTCTTTCAAACACGGGGCCGGCGGCCGGTCTGAAGGCCGCTCCTTCAAGCCGACCGCCGGCCCCCCTTGACGCCGCCCCGCCGCTCACACACAGACCATGCTCAAGAAACTCTCGGCCGTCCTCGTCTCAGCGCTGATGCTCTCTTCGCAGTTAACGTCCGCGCGGGCGCAGACTCCGCAGGCGGGCGGCCCGCCCGCTTGGATGAAAGACGTGTTGACGAAACTCGAAACGTCCCTGACGGCGAAGTACGGCGAGGGGCAGCGGGAGCGCGTCCGTTCCGGCCTGCGGCAGGTGTCGCGCTTCTGGCGCGCGGAGGACGGCGACGCCGCCGAGTTCGAGGAGTTCGTCACTGCTAACTTCGCGGGCGGCCAGGTGACGCTCGACGCGACGTTCGCGCGCTTCGAGCACCACCTCGAACAGCTCTACGGGCACATGACCGAGATCGGCCGCGAGTTCCGCTCGCAGTCGGAACTAGACATCGGCCCCGTCCTGCCCCTGGACCACCTCTTCGCGGGCTACGACCCTTCGGCGCACCTCTCCGAAGACCTCTTCAAGTCGAAGATCGCGTTCGTCGTCCTCCTCAACTTCCCGCTGACGACGCTCGAACAGAGGTTGGGCGAGGGCGAGCGCTGGTCGCGTCGGCAGTGGGCCGAGGCGCGGCTCGCGCAGCAGTTCTCCACGCGCGTGCCCGCGGAGGTCTACCTCGCCAACGCGCGCTCGTCGGCCGAGGCCGAGCGTTACGTCGCGGGCTACAACGTCTGGATGCACCACCTCGTCGACCGGGAGGGCCGCCGCCTCTTCCCCGCGAAGATGCGACTGCTCACTCACTGGAACCTGCGCGACCAGATCAAGGCCGACTACGCGGGCGGCGCCGAGGGGCTCGCGCGCCAGCGCGCCGTCCAGCAAGTCCTTGAGCGCATCGTGACGCAGACCATCCCCGCGGTCGTCGTCGATAACCCGCGCTACGACTGGAACCCCTTCACCAACGAGGTCAGGCCGACTTCGGCGCGCGACTTCGACGCGGACGCCCCGGGCTCCGAGGCCGCCGCCGGAGCGAAGCTCGACGCGCCCGAGCCCGACACGCGCTTCGCGCGGATGCTCCTCGCCTTCGAGTCCGCGCGCCGCATCGACCGCTACGCGCCGACCGCGCCCACGCACATCGCGCGCAGCTTCAACGAGGGGCGCGAGATTCCCGAGGAGCGCGTCCGCGCCATGTTCGAGCAGGTGCTCACCTCGCCGCTCGTCCCGCGCGTCGCCGCGCTGATAGAGAAACGCTTGGGCCGCCCCTTAGAGCCCTTCGACGTGTGGTACGACGGCTTCCGCGCGCGCGGCGCGTACTCGGAGGCGCAGCTCGACGAGATCGTCTCGAAGCGTTACCCGACCGCCGCCGCCTTCGAGAAGGACATCCCCGACATCCTCGTCAAGCTCGGCTTCTCCAAGGAGCGCGCCGACATGCTGGCCGCCAACGTCGTCGTAGACCCCGCGCGCGGCTCCGGCCACGCGCTCGGCGCCGCGATGCGTCAGGCGAAGACGCACCTGCGCACGCGCGTCGAGAAGGGCGGGATGAACTACAAGGGCTACAACATCGCCGTCCACGAGCTGGGCCACAACGTCGAGCAGACCTTCTCGCTCAACCTCATCGACCACACGCTCTTGCAGGGCGTGCCCAACGCCGCCTTCACCGAGGCGCTCGCCTTCGTCTTCCAGAACAAAGACCTCGAACTGCTCGGACTCTCCAAGCCCGACGCGCAGGGCGAGGCCCTCAAGACGCTCAACGACTTCTGGGGAACCTACGAGATCGCCGGCATGTCGCTCGTGGACATGCAGACCTGGCACTGGCTCTACGAGCACCCGCGGGCGACGCCGGCGGAGTTGAAGGCCGCGCAACTCTCCATCGCGCGCGACGTGTGGAACAGGTACTACGCGCCCGTCTTCAAGCGGCGCGACGTGGTGCTGCTCGCCGTCTACTCGCACATGATCGACTACCCGCTCTACCTGCCCAACTACCCCTTAGGCCACATGATCGCCTTCCAGATCGAGGAGCAGATCGAGCGCGCGGGAAAGATCGGCCCCGAGTTCGAGCGCATGGCGACGGCCGGCAACATCGCCCCGGACCTCTGGATGAAGCGCGCCACCGGCGCCCCCGTCGGCCCCGAAGCGCTCCTCAACGCCACCCGCAAAGCCCTCGCCGCGCTGGGCACAGCGCCGAAGGCGGAGTAGAAGATTGCTGCCAAGCTTGAGAGTTGAGCAGGATTCGTTAACCACAGAGGCACAGAGGGCTCAGAGGTTGCACAGAGAGTTGCAACCCTCCGTGCCCCCTCCGTGCCCTCTGTGCCTCTGTGGTTAACCGCCCTTCACTCCGCCCGCGACTAACAAGAGCAATAAATACCTCCACCGCCTCACGCCCGCGCCCCCGGCTGCGGTAAAATGGCGGCGTGGAAGAGATTTTCGGACCCGGCGGCCTCATCGCCCGCGCGCACCCCGATTACGAGTACAGGCCCGGTCAGGTGGAGATGGCCGAGGCCGTCCTGCGCGCGTTCGAGGAGCGCCGCCACCTCATCGTCGAGGCCGGCACGGGCACGGGGAAGACGCTCGCCTACCTCGTCCCGGCCATCGCCGCGGCCGTCGCGCGCGGCGGCCGGGTCGTCGTCTCGACGGGCACGAAGAACTTGCAGGAGCAGTTGATGGAGAAGGACATCCCCTTCCTCCAGCGCGTGCTCCCCAAAAAATTCTCGGCCGCGTACATGAAGGGGCGCGGCAACTACGTCTGCCTCAGCCGCCTCAAGCGCGCCGAGCACTCGCCCGTCCTCGACGGGCTCGAAGACGTTGACTACTTCGACGCCGTCCGCCGCTGGTCGCGCGACTCGCAGACGGGCGACCGCGCCGAGCTCACGGAACTCCCCGAGAGCCTCTCCTTCTGGCGCCACATCGACGCGCGCTCCGAAATCTGCACCGGCCAGAAGTGCGCCGACTACGACGCCTGCTACGTCACCCGCATGCGCCAGCGCGCGACCGACGCCGACATCGTCATCGTCAACCACCACCTCTTCTTCGCCGACCTCGCGCTGCGCGGCGGCGAGTACGGCCAGGTCATCCCAGACTACTCGGCCGTCATCTTCGACGAGGCGCACCAGGTCGAGGACGTGGCCGCCGAGTACTTCGGCGCGCAGGTCTCGAACTTCCAGCTCGAAGACATGCTGCGCGACGTGCAGATGTTGCCGATCACGGACTCGGGCCTGAACCGCGAGCTGACGCGCGCCTCGAACCGCGTCGCCCGCTTCGCCGAGCAGTTCTGGATGGGCTTCGCGCGCGAGTCGCGGGCCGACGAGGGGCGCTTCCCCGTCGTGCCCGGCACGTTCGCGCGCAGGACGCACGAGGGGGAGATAGAGGCCACGCCGCTCGGCGACGCGTACCTGGGGTTGGACGGCGCGCTCCGGCGGATGGAGACGACGCTCGACGTGATGCGCGAGAAGCCGCCCGAGGTCGAGAACCTCCTGCGCCGCATCCGCGAGACGCGCTTCAACCTCGAATTCATCGTCGCGGGCGACGACCGGCACTACGTCTACTGGGTCGAGCGCCGCGGGCGCGGCACGTTCCTGCGCGCCTCGCCGATAGACGTTTCGACGCTCTTGCAGGACAAGCTCTTCGACCGCGTCGAGACGGTCGTGCTCACCTCGGCCACGCTCGCCAGCGCGGGCAGTTTCCACTTCATCAAGCAGCGGCTCGGCCTCGCGCCGCCGGCCGACGGCGAAGACGTCGCCGACGAGAACGGGGCGGGGAAGACCGACGAGCTGGTGGCGACCTCGGGCTACAACTACGAGGAGCAGGCCGTGCTCTACCTCCCGCCGCGCATGCCCGACCCGCGCAGCCCGGCGTGGGCCGAGAGGGCCGCAGCCGAAGTCACGGGGCTGCTCAACGTCTCGCGGGGCCGCGCCTTCGTGCTCTCCACCTCACTCGCGGGGATGCGCGCCCTCTACGAGCGCGTGCACGGGGAGGTGGACTTCCCCTGCTTCGTGCAGGGGAGCATGGCGAAGGCGGGGCTGTTGGAGAAATTCCGCTCGACGCCGAACGCCGTGCTCTTCGCCACCGCGAGCTTCTGGCAGGGCGTGGACGTGCGCGGCGAACAGCTCTCCTGCGTCATCATCGACAAGCTCCCCTTCGCCGTCCCCACCGACCCGGTCGTCGCCGCGCGCCAGCGCTTCATCGAGGAGCAGGGCGGCTCCTCCTTCTACGAGTACAGCGTCCCGCAGGCCATCATCACCCTCAAGCAGGGGCTCGGCCGCCTCATCCGCTCGGCCACCGACCGCGGCCTGCTCGCCGTGCTCGACCCGCGCCTGCGCACGGCCTCCTACGGCCGCCTCTTCCTCCAGAGCCTCCCGCCCTGCCGCGTCACCTCCGACCTCCGCGAAGCCGCCGCCGTGTTTGAGTCCGACGAGACCCCGGTGAGATAATCCGGGAAACTAAAGAACACAGGCGGAAGCGTAAAAACATGGCCGGACAGTTCGAGGTGATGATCGAGCGGCACTTTTCGAGCGCGCACCAGTTGCGCGGGTACAAGGGTAAGTGCGAGAACCTGCACGGGCACAACTACAAGGTCGAGATTTACGCGCGGGGGAGCGAGCTGGACAACATCGGCCTGCTGGTCGATTTCGGCGAGCTGAAGGAGGCGGCCGACGAGGTCGTCGCGTATTTAGACCATAGGAATATTAATGAACTGCCTCCCTTCGACGAGGAGCTGAACCCCTCGGCCGAGAACCTCGCCCGCTACATTTTAGAGCGCGTCTCGTCCCGCGTCGGCGACGAGCGCGTCAGCGTCTACAAAGTCCGCTGCTTCGAGACGCCGACGAGCGTCGCGACCTACCAGACCGAATAGCGCACAGCTTCAGGCTCAAAAAAGGTCGCCGGGGCGAACCCTCAAGTCGCTTGAATCTGAATGAAAGAGCCGCCCCGCGGAACTTGACTGTTGCGCGGGGCGGCTCTTTTAACCTGGGCCTGATCTGACCTTACGACGCCGTGAGCGCCGGGATGTCGATCTTGTACTTCTTGATTTTGGAATACAGCCTCGGGCGGTAAATGCCTAAAAGGTTCGCCGCGGCCTGCTTGTTGCCGCCGGTGCGTTGGAGCGTGCGCTCGATGACGAACTTCTCGATCTCTTCGAGCGTCATGTTGGGCGGCACGTCCCAGCCCGCGCCGGCCGCGGCCTTGTCGGGGAGCGAGCCGTTGTCGAAGGGCAGGTCCACCGGCTCGATCTTGTTGTTCTTGGCGAGCAGCACGGCGCGCTCCAGCACGTTCTGCAACTCGCGGACGTTGCCCGGCCACGTGTGCGAGAAGAGGCGCTGGTAGGCCGACTGCGAGATGCCGTTGATGGAGCGCTGGTACTTGCGCGCGTACATCTTGAGGAAGTGCTCGGCGAGGAGCTGTATGTCCTCGCTCCTCTCGCGCAGGGGCGGCACGTGAATCGTGATGGTCGAGATGCGGTAGAAGAGGTCGTCGCGCAGCAGCCCGTCGCGGATGGCGTCCGCCGGCAGCCGGTTCGTCGAGGTGATGAGCCGGAAGTCCACGGGGTAGGTCTTCTCCGACCCGAGCTTGCGGTAGCTGCGCTCCTGCAACACGCGCAGGAGCTTGGGCTGAAGCTCGACCGGCATCTCCGCGATCTCGTCCAGGAGGAGCGAGCCCTGCTCGGCGTGCTGGATGAGGCCGTCCTTGTCCGCGTGCGCGCCGGTGAAGGCGCCCTTCGTGTGGCCGAAGAGTTCGGACTCGATCAGCTCCTTCGGGAGCGCGGCGCAGTTGACCTTGATGAAGGGCTTCTTGGCGCGCAGGGAGTTGTAGTGGATGGCGTTGGCGATCAGCTCCTTGCCCGTGCCCGACTCGCCCACGATGAGGACGTTGGCGTCCGACTTCGCCACCGACTCGATGGTCTCGTAGATGGTCTGCATCTCCTTCGACGAGCCGATGATGTTGAAGTACTCGGTGCGCGTCGCCAGGCGCTGCCGCATCGTCGTCGTCTGCTCCAGCAGGTCGCGGCGCTCCAAAGCCTTCTCGACCAGCGGCAGCAGCACCTCGAAGTCGAAGGGCTTTTCGAGGAACCAGAACGCCCCGGCCTTCGTCGCCTCCACCGCGCGCTCGACCGTGCCGTAGCCGGTCATGACGATGACCTCGGTCGTGGGGTGCGTATCCTTGACGTGGCGGAGCACGTCCACGCCGTTCATGTCCTTGTCGGGCAGTTGGAGGTCGCAGACGACGACGTGGTGCCCGCTCCCGTCGAACAGCTCGACGGCCTGCGCGCCGTTGCCGGCCGTGTCCACCGTGTAGCCCTCCTCGGCAAGGTTCTGCTTGAGCGAGTCGGCCATCATCGGCTCGTCGTCCACCACCAAGATGCGTACTTCCTTACGTTCCACTTCGTCTCCCCCTAATTGAAAGGATGAATTCGGAACGTTGAACGTCGAACTGTCGGGAAGAGCTAGTTTTCAGTTCAGAGTTCAGCGCTCAAACTTCAACGTTACTGTAGCGGCAGGCGCGCGCGGATGCGCCCGCCCTCACTTGAGACCTCGCCGCCGTGTGCCCGCACGATCTTCGCCGCCAGCGCCATCCGCAGCCCCGCCGCGCCGGCCAGACTCCGGAACGGGTCTTCGCCGTCCGGGTTCGGAGGCGCCCCGCCCAGCCACTCGACCAACGCCCCCGAGCCGTCGCCGCTCAGCCGGACGCGCGGCCCCCCGCCCGCGTCGGCGCTTTCGCCCGAAGCCCCCGCGGTGATATTCTTCAGCGCCTCCGCCAGCAGCACAGGGTCGAAGTCGCCTTCGAAAGGGCCGCCGTCGGTCTCGACCGAAGCGCCGTCGGCCGAGTCCTGTAGGAGGCGGGCCAGGTCCGTGCCCGGCTGCCGGCGCAGCTCCAGCGCGCGCCCGAAGCGGACGAGCACGTTCATGTCGGCCGCCGCGCGCTCAAGGCCCGAGATCAGTTTCGCCAACGTCTCCTGCTCGTCCGCCGGCCGCTCGGCCCGCTCCATGCGCTTGCGCAGGAACGTGGCATAGAGTTTGAGACCGTTCAACTGATTTTTAAGGTCGTGCACTATCTGCACGGACGCGCTCCCGAGGTCGCGCAGCGTCTCAGCGTCTTGTAACTCGGTTTTTAAAGGCTTCATGCCGCCAATTCGGCCTTCCGCCGGGAAGAGGTGTGCGAAGCGGAAGACGTCGGATGCCCTTGGGTCATGTACTGATTAAACCCAAGTCTCGTTGTTTTTTGTGTCGCGTTTCGATGCGCATCTTAACAAAAAAATTGAGTGTTTGCTAGTCGTACGTGGGGTGAAGGGCATGGGTGTTCTAACGGTGGACGGCGGTCAGGAGGCTCAGGGCAGCATGGATGATTCAAGGGACGCGCGTCCCGTCGTGCTCGTGGTCGAGGATTTCGAGGATAACCGCTTCATGATGAGGCGTTTACTGGAAATGAGCGGCTACACCGTAGTCGAAGCAGTCAACGGCAACCAGGCCGTCGAGCGCGCCGCCAGCGACCAGCCCGACATCATCCTGATGGACTTGAGCCTGCCGCAACTCGACGGTCTGGCCGCCACGCGCCGCATACGCGCGCAGGAGAACTCGCGCCGCGTGCCCATCGTCGCCGTCTCGGCGCACGACTCGGCCGACTTCCACGCCGAGGCGCTCGCCGCCGGCTGCAACGAGTACGTCACCAAGCCCATCGACTTCGACCAGCTCGTCCAACTCCTCGACCGCCTGACGGCGAAGTAGCCGTCGGGGAAGCTCAAGTATCGCTTGAGGCGGACGCTTCGTGAACACGAAAGTCGAACGCTTAAAACTAAATCCGGACATAGGAAAGCGGCGGTCTTTAAGCTGAAAGCCGACCCCTGCATGCTGAACGCTTCACCGATGCCCCGGCGGTTCTCGTCACTCTTCCGTCAACAGCTCGACCCCTTCACGCGCGCGTGGGCCGACGAGGTCTACGCCGACCGGCGCACAGACCTCGCGACCCTGCTCACTTTCCGCGAGCTCATCGAGCACGTCCCGGAGGTGCTCGAAGAGTTGGGCAGCCTGCTCGACGGGCGCGCCGACGACGAGGAGATTTGCGAGGGGGCGCGGCGCCTGCGCCGGTTCGCGCGCGTGCGCTTCCAGCAGGGCGTGCTCATCGACGAAGTGGCACGCGAGTTGATGCTTTTACGGGATACTTTGTGCGAGTTTCTTTGGCAGGAGGTGGGCGGCCTGGCGGAAGACGACGAGCGCGTGTTGCGCGATGCGCTCCGCCGCGCCGGGATTTTCTTCGACGAACTAGTCGCGCAGGTCATCCTCGTCTATGCGTCGAGCCTGCGCCCCGTCGTCCCGACACGCGGGTCTGTCTGGCCGCCGCCGCGCAGGCGCCGCCAGCCTTGAATCTTCGTGCGGGAAGGTGAGCGGACTTTGACGTTTAAGAGGCGGCAGGGCTCTCTCGACATACGGACTAAGCTCCTCCTCATGCTGGCGGTGCTGTCCCTACCCCTGCTCATCGTCGGGCTCTACCAACTCCACAGCTACCGCGCCTCCCTGAACGACCAGTCGGCGGCCGTCGCGCGCGCGGAGGCCGACGCCGCGGCCGGCGCCCTCGAATCCTGGATCGAAACGCACACGGCCCGCGCCACAGACCCACAGTCGTTGACGGCGTCCGAGTCGCGCGAGCTGTTCACGCGCCTGACGAGGCGCGCGCGGCCGGGGGCGCAGGCGGCCGTCGCCGTCTACGACGCGCAGGGTCAGCCGGTGGCTCTGAGGGCGGGCGCCCCCGCCCCCGTGCCGACCGAGTTGCCGTCGCGCGCGCGGGAAGAGCTTTGGAGCGACGGCGTGAGCCGCGTCACGGTCGTCACGCGCACGCAGCCGACGGGCTGGAGCGTGGCGGCGGGCGTGCCCGCGCCGGAGGGGACGCCGGGCGGCGGCTCTCTGCTGCTGCTCGCGGCCGCGTGGGTCATCACGCTCGCGGCCTCGTCCCTGCTCGCCGTGTGGGCGGTCGGGCGGTTCACGCGGCCCATCACGAGCCTCGTCACGTCGGCGTCCGCCCTGGGCGAGGGGAATCTGGGCGCGCGCGCGCGGGTCGAGACGGGCGACGAGGTCGGCACGCTCGCGCAGAGCTTCAACGCGATGGCCGAGAGCCTTGAGGGGAAGTTCGAGGCCGTCAAGCAGCAGAGCGCGTTCATCGGCGAGGTGCTCGACAGCCTGCCTTTGGGCGTCGCCGTGCTCGACGCGAAGCTCTACGTGCGGAAGGTCAACGCGGCGTTCGCGCAGATGACGGGGCGCGCGGCGGAGGAGTTGACGGGGCAGGGCCTCTACGAAGCGGCCGCCGGGCTCTCGGGCCTGAGCGACGTGGTCGAGGAGGTGCGCCGCACGCGGCACGCGTTCGTCAACTACGGCCTGCCGCTCAGGCTCGCGCCGGCGAACGACGAAGGTGTTGCTGTCGGAAACGTCGAGGAGGGCGCCGACGGCCAGAAGTTCTGGGACGTGACCATCTGGCCGGTGACGGAACAAACGGAGGGGCGCGGCGATCTAATCCTCATCCTGTCGGAGGTGTCGAAGCGCGTGCGCGCCGAGAGGCTGGCGACCGCGGCCTTCGCCGCCGAGAAGGCGCGCGCGGCCGAACTCGCCAGCGTCATCAACCAGATGGACGAGGGCGTCGTCATCGTCGACAGCGGCGGGCGCTACCGCCTGAACACCTCGGCCGCGCGCGTGCTGGGCAGGCGCGCGGGCGAGTTCGCGGGCGGGGTCAAGGCGCTGATCGTCGACATGACCCTGCGCGACGCGGGGGGGCGCGTGCTCGCGCCGGAGGAGACGCCCTTGTGCCGCGCGCTCGACGGCGGCGAGCACGTCTCGGCCGAGCAGTACAAGATCGTGCGGCGCGACGGCGAGGAGCGCGTGCTCTCCGTGAGCGCGACGCCTCTGCGCGGCGAGGGCGGGCGCGCCGAGGGCGTCGTCGCCGTCTTCCGCGACATCACCGACGGCGTGCGCAGGCACGAGGAGCTGCTCACGGCCTACGACCGCCTGCGCGAGCACGACCGCCTGAAGTCGGCCTTCGTCGCCAACATGAGCCACGAGCTGCGGACGCCCCTGAACGTCATCATCGGCCTCTGCCAGTTGCTCTCGCGCGACCCGGGGCAGCCGCTCGCGCCGCTCCAGGCCGACGCCGTCGGGCGCATGGAGCGCAACGGGCGCGCGCTGCTTGAGATGGTCAACGACATGCTCGACTACTCGCGCCTTGAGTCCGGGCGTTCGGCGCTCCACCTCGAACACATCGCGCCGGGCGAGGTCATCGAGTCGGTCGCGCGCGGGTTCGAGGCGGAGGCGCGCGAGAAGAATATAGGGCTCCAGGTCGAAGTCTCGCCGGAGGTGGGCGAGGTGAGCACCGACCGGCGGAAGCTGACGCAGGTCGTGTCGTGCCTCGTCTCGAACGCGCTGAAGTTCACGTCGGCCGGGGGCGTGACGGTGAGCGCGGGCGCCGTCGGGGAAGACCGGTGGTATATTGAGGTCACGGACACCGGCATAGGGATTTCGAGCGACGCGCTGGCCTACATCTTCGACGGCTTCCGGCAGGTGGACGACCGTTTGACGCGCTCGTACAACGGGGTGGGGCTGGGGCTGGCGATCACGCGCCGCATCGTCGAGCTGCTCGGCGGCGAGATCAACGTCGAGAGCCGGCAGAACGAGGGCAGCCGCTTCCGCATCACCTGGCCGCGCGAGGCGCACCCGCGCACCGGCACCGGCTCGCTCGTCTCGACGCACGCGCAGACGGAAGAGCCGCAGCGCCGCCTGCGGGCCGTTTGAGAGAGTAATTCACATGGATAGAGAGGGTGAACGGGATAAGGCTTTGGCGACGGCGTCGGACGGGCCGCGCGCGGTGCCGATGTCGTCCTTCGGCGCGAAGAGGGAGGAGCCCGACAAGTCTCGGCTGGTGATCTACGCGGCGGTGGCGGCGCTCGCGCTGCTGCTCGTGGGCGGGCTCGCGTACCTGGCGACGCGGCCGACGCAGAAGCCGGGCGAGGAGCGGCTGGCGAACGCCATCCGGCCGGGCGGGCAGGACTGGCCCGGCAACAAGCTGGTCGTGGACTTCGACCCGGACGAGGACGCGACCATCGGCGCCAACGCGCTGGGCAACTACGTCGTGACGATGAAGCCGACGGTGCGCAACTTCACGGGGCGCACGGTCAACGGGCTGGAGTTCCGCGCCGCCGGGCTCGACCTCAAGGGGAACGTCATCCGCGAGCGCACCTACGTCACCGAGGAGGAGATCGAGACGAACAAGACCGCCTCGCCCGCCATCGGCCTCAACTTCCCCTCCGACAACCGCCCCGCGCAGTTGAAGCTTGAGCTGACGGGCGTGAGGTTTAAATAGTAGACAGTAGACAGTAGTCAGTAGGGAAGATAAAAACAGCGCGGTTCTCATCCGTTGACGATGACAACCGCGCTGAACGTATTTCTACTGACTACTGTCTACTGTCTACTTGTCATTCACGAACAACTCTTCTAAAGGGTTGCCGACCGGCTGGACGGCGACGAGGCGTGCGCCGGAGGCGCGGACGGCGCGGAGCACTTCGTCGACTTCGGCCTCCGTCGGCACCTCGACGCGCGCGCCGCCGGGCGTGGCCGTCATGCGCGCGAGGGTGAGGGTCGCGAGCACGGATTCGAAGCGGACGGGGTCGTCGGTCGACACCACGACCTCCACCGGGCGCGCGCCGCCCGCGCCGCGCAGCTCTTCGAGGCGGCCGATGTGCGCGAGGCGGCCTTTGCGCAGGACGGCCGCGCGGTCGCAGAGCACCTCCACGTCGGAGAGGATGTGCGAGCAGAGGAAGACGGTCGTGCCCGTCGTGCGCAGGGAGGCGATGAGGTCGCGCACCTCGCGGCGGCCGACGGGGTCGAGCCCCGACATCGGCTCGTCGAGGAAGACGACCGCCGGGTCGTTGACGAGCGCCTGCGCGAGCCCGACGCGCTGGAGCATGCCTTTGGAGAATTTGCGGAGCTGCTTGTCCCAGGACTTCTCTTCGAGGCGGACGCGCGCGAGGAGGTCGGCGGCGCGGCGCCTGCGCTCGGCCGAGCGGTAGCCGAACAGCTCGGCGCAGTATTCGAGAAGCTCGCGCGCCGTCAGGTAGTCGTAGAAGTAAGGGTGCTCGGGCAGGTAGCCGATGTCGGCGTGCATCCCCGTGTCCGCGATGTCGCGGCCGAGGATGCGCGCGCCGCCGGAGGTCGGGTACATCAGGCGCATGAGGAGCTTGAGCGTCGTCGTCTTGCCCGCGCCGTTGGCGCCGAGGAAGCCGAAGATTTCGCCGCGCCCCACGCTCAGCGAGAGCCCGTCGAGCGCGCGCACCTTGCGCTTGCGCAGGAAGCCGACCTCGTAGTCCTTCGTCAGTTTGTCGATCTCGACCGCGGGTGTCATCGTCTCAAGTCCTCGCCTGCTACTTCCTGGGAACCTTCGAGCCCTCGCCCAGATTCACGTCGCACGCCGCCGTGTCGAGCACGTAGGGCACGCCGGAAGGGTCGAGCGGCGCGCCGGAGGCGGCGAGCCGGAGCCTCGCCGCGCGGAGCAGCGGCGCGACCTCGCGCCAGTCCGAGGGGCAGCGCCCGGCGCGCGCGCGGAAGTCGGAAAGAGTTTGACGTATCCGGTCGCGCTCCTCCGACGAATCGAGCTGCGCGAGGCGCGTGACGGCGAGCGCCCTGACCTGCCCGTCGGCGGCGCCCTCGTACATGCGCAGGTACATCTCGCGCGCGACGGCGCGGCTCCCGCCCTGCGCGTTCATCTGCGCGGCCATGACCGTCATCCACGCGGGCGCGCCCGGCTGGCCGGCCCCGGCCTCGTACGCCGCGCTCGCCTCGTGGAAGCGGCCCGCCTGCCAGTGTATGTAGCCGAGGTGGTGGTAGAGCCGCCACTCCCGCGGGTTCTCCCGGATGCCGCGCTCGACGAGGCGGACGGCCGCGTCGCGGTCGATGGCGGGCAGGACGACCGCGCCGAACTCGTAGGCGGCCGTGAACTGCGGGTCGAGCGCCGTGGACTGTTCGAGCAGCGCGCCGAGGTTGCGGATGTTGAGGGCGCGCATGTCGTCGAGCGCGAAGTCGCCGCGGTAGGCACTCACCTTGCGCCCGACGTACTGGAGCGAACGCAGCCAGTACCAGTCGGCGGCCAGCCCGTTGAAGGCGAGGCTCAGGCGACGCGCCGTCTCCGGCTTCAGGTACAGCTCCTCGTAAGAGGCGAAAGGGTCTTCCGCGGGGCGGCGCGCGTCGAGCCAGCGCGCCAGGCCGAAGGAGGCGGCGAGCCCCGCGGCGACCAGCAGAACGAGCAGGGCGTCGCGCGCGCGCTCGCGCCGGAGCGAGGCCGCGCGGGTCGCGGTGAAGCTGTCCCGGGTCGTGCTCATTTGAAGTTGCGCCGCTTGAAGACGAGCGTCGAGGCGGCGAGCAGCACGGCGATGTAGGCGAGGCCGTAGAGCACGCCGCCCGCGAAGTCCGCCGCCGCGGGCGTCCGCCCGTGCGAGGCGGCGGTGATGTATGCGTAGTTCGAAAGGTTCGGCAGGAGGTAGTAGAGCGCCGCGAAGAGCGCGCGCGCGCCGCCCGACCCGACCGTCGCCGACAGACCTTTCAACTCGGCGCTGAAGTGGCCGATGACGAAGACGAAGAAGGTGAGCAGCGCCGACAGCGCCGGGGACGAGAAGGAGGAGAAGAGGAGCGCGACCGCGACGACGATCATCAGCTCGACGTAGATGAGCGCGACCGCCGGCCAGACGGTCAGCACGAGCGGGTGCCAGCCGCCGTTCACGTAGAGGAGCGCGAGCGACACGCCCGCGCCCATCACGAAGACGTTGACCGCGAGCGTCAGGCACAGCCCGAGGTACTTGCCCAGCAGGAACTCGCCGCGCCCGACCGGCTTCGAGAAGATGGCGTAGATGGTGCGCCGCTCGATCTCCTTGTAGACGAGCCCGACGCCGACGAAGATGGCGATGAAGACGCCGAACAGGAGGGCGGCCGAGAGCCCCATGTCCACGATGATCTTCAACTCCTGCGCCGCGGAGAGCTCGCCGAGGAAGACGGCCGCGCCCGTCAGGATGAGGACGAAGAGGACGAGGTTGTAGAGCACGCGGTCGCGCACGGCCTCGCGGAAGGTGTTGCGCGCAATCGCCGCGACGCGGCGCACGAAGGTCGCACGCCTCACGCCCGCGTCCTTCGCGACGCCCGACGACTCGCCGGCCTCCTGCATGTTCTCAACAATACTAGCCATCGCGGATTCCTGTCACCCCCCTTTCGCCAGTTCAGCGCGCCGCGCCGCGCATCTGCGCGAGGCGCGCGCGCATCTCGGCGGCGCGCTCGGGCGTGCGCTCGTCGCGCAGCGCGCGCTCGATCTCGGATTCGGCCTGCCCCCTCCGCCCCGCGGCCGCATAGCTCAGCGCGAGCTGGAAGCGCGCCTCCGAGTCGTTGGGGCTCGCGGCGAGCACGCCCTCGAAGAGCGGGACGGCCGCCGCGTGGTCGCCCGAGGCGGCCAGCGTCCGCGCGAGGTTGAAGCGGACGGAGGCGTTCGAGGGGTCGTGGCGGAGCGCCTGCTCGAACTGCTCGCGGGCGCGGCCGAGTTCGCCGCGGCGGAAGAGGAGCGTGCCGAGGTTGTTGCGCGCCTCGTGCAGCCCGGGGTCGAGCGCGAGAGCGCGTTCGAGGCTGGCGACGGCGCCCGCCTCGTCGCCGAGCTTGTCCTGTGCGAGCGCGAGGTTGTTGTGGACGGCGGCCACGTTCGGGTCGAGCCGCGCCGCGGTCAGGAACTCCTCGCGCGCCGCCGCGTGGTCGCCGTGCCGCGCGAGCGCGATGCCGAGGTTGTAGTGCGGCGGCGCGATGTCCGGCGCGTGCGCGACCCCGCGGCTCCACAGCGCGACGCCGTCGTGCCAGACGCGGTTCTGCAAGATGGTCCCGGCGCCGTAAGAGGCCAGCAGCAGCGCGCCGAGCGCGAGCGCAAGCGTGCGCCGCCGCTCAAGGAGACGCGAGAGCAGGAGCGCGACCAGGTAACAGAAGCCGACGGACGGGAGATAAAGGTAACGATCCTGAACGATGTACTCCTGATGAAAGACCTTGAGGTTCAGGACGGGCAGGAGCGGCGCGAAGAGCATGACGAGCGCCACCCACTCCCGTGCGCCGAGCCGCCGGCGGAAGAGCCAGAGCAGGGCGGCGAGCGCGAGCAGAATGACCGCCGGCAGGACGAAGTTGACGTCGGACGCGCCCTTCACGAACGAGGTGCCGTAGTAGAGGCTCAGGCCGAAGGGCGCGGCGAGGTGTTGCAGGTAGCGTACGACGACCTGCGGCACCGTCATCCAGATCGCCCAGTCCGGCACGCCCGCCATGTACGGGTGCTTCCAGCCGAACTTGCCGAGCACCGCGTAACGCAGCGGCAGGTAGAGCACCGCGACCGCGGCGTAAGGCGCGACCCGCGCCGCGGCGTTCCGCGCGCGCGCCGCCCACCCTTCGCCGCCCCCCTGCGCCAGCTCCCAAGCGAAGAGCACCGCGGGCAGCACGATGGCCGTCTCTTTACACAAAAGGGAGAGCGCGAAGAAGGCGATGGAGAGCGCGAGCCAGCGGCCGCCCCTTCCCTCCTGCCTGTGTCGGACGTACCAGAGCAGCGCGGGCAGGTAGAAGAGCGCGGCGAGCGGGTCGGGGATGCCGCTGACCCAGGAGACCGATTCGACGTGCGCGGGGTGGACGCCGAAGATGAGCGCGGCGAAGCCGGCGACCGCGACGCTCGCGCTCATGCGCCGCAGCACGCGGTAGACGAGCACGGTCGCCGTCGTGTGGACGAGCAGGTTCAGGAGGTGCCAGCCCGGCTCCCACAGCCCGAAAAGTTTATAGCCGGCGGTGAAGTAGACGGTGAAGAGCGGCCGGTAGTAGGGCGGCGGGACGACGTTCGTGACCTTGCCGCTCGTGAAGCTCCACACGTCGCTCGTGAAGGCGCGGAGGACGTTCCACCAGGAGCGTATCTGCTCGTTGTTGACGATCTGGTCGGCGTCGTCGAAGAGGAACTCGCCGCCGAGCGAGTTGGCGTAGACGAGCGCGGAGACGGCGACCAGCAGGAAGAGGACGTGCCTCTCCCCGAAAACGAGTCCGGCGCCCGAAGCCTCCGGGGCTTCGGGCGCTTTGGCGGCGCTGTGGGCGGCGCCGCGCGCGTGCTTCTTATGTTTCCCGGGTGTGGGGCTCTTGCTCATCGTCAGGGTCGGCGTGTCTGCGGAAGCCCGCGGCCCCGCCCGCCGCACACGAGCCTAGCAGGAGGGCGGCCGCACCTCCAACCCGCAGCCGCAAGGGGGCGGGGGCGCGCCGCGGAAGTGCCGAACCGCCGGGGTGAGTCGCGCGCCGCCTCAGTTATTCAAGGGGACGCCCGTCGCGGTCGAGGTGGGCGGGATGCCTACTCTGAGCGGGTGGGCGTAGAGGACGCCCGGCGTGTCGGAAGAGAAGTTGCGGCTGCCGCCGTTAGAGGTCGCGGGGGCGGCCCCGGCGCAGAAGCCCGCGCCCGAATTTAGCTTGATGACGCTGTAGATGTAGCCGTTCTTGGCGTTGGGCACGGTGGTGGCCGCGCCGAGCGACCTGTCCACCATCTGATTTTCGACCAGGCCGTCGAGGTCGGTGAAATTGACGCCGCTGCCTAACGTCGAGCGGTACGACTCCTCGGCGCTCGATAGCGTGCGGACGGCGGAGATGGCGGACGCCTCGTTGGCGGCGCGGCGGGAGGCGAGGAGGTTGGGGATGGCGATGGCGGCGATGATGCCGATGATCGCGACGACGATCAGCAACTCGACGAGTGAAAAACCGTTCCGGCTCTCCGTCCGCGCCGGCCGGGAATTTTGTCGCGGGCTTAACATGGTCTGAGGTCCTCAAGGGGCGACGCAAGCCCTTACGCGTTTGCGCTCGCGGGTTCGGCGTTAACTGCTTCGCCGCGCCGCGTGGCAGGCGGGCGCTGATGGTTCGGGGGCGCCGGGGCCGTCGGAAAGGGGGCTTGTTAAAAGGGAGCGTGGCCTTTGTGAGGCCACGCTCCCAGGAAGGCTGACGCTGTCGAGCCGGTTACGGGGCGGCGGGGGCGGCCGTTTCCTTGGGCACGCCGCCGATGGCGATGTCTTCGGAGTCGAACTCGTAGTCGAGACCCTCGGTGTCCTCGACTTCTTCGCTATCCTTCTTCGCGTAGATGACGCCCGCCTCGTCGGAGACGAAGTTGCGCGTGCCGAAGTTGTCGCTGACGCGGCCGCTGGCCGACTGGTAGCCCTTACCGTAGTCGTCGTCCTTGCCCTTGAGGCCGTAGATGTAGCCGCTCTTGGCGGAGTCGACGGCGTCGGCGCCGGCGACCGACGCGTCAACCAGCTTCGCCTCGGCGAGGGCGGCCATGTCGCCGTACTTGCCGAAACCGAGGGTCGAGGAGTAGGTGCTCTCGGACGTGCCGAGGGTGCGCAGGGTGGAGATGGCGGACGCCTCGTTGGCGGCGCGGCGGGAGGCGAGGAGGTTGGGGATGGCGATGGCGGCGATGATGCCGATGATCGCGACGACGATCAGCAGCTCGATGAGCGAGAAGCCCTTCTGGCCTTTGTTCTTTTGCATCTCTTTAACGGTGCTCCTTAGGAGAAAGTTGTTCTGAGTGAAGATTTGTTTCTCGCGCCGTCGGCCATCGTCTCAGGCTACGCGCCGTTCGGGCGACTTCTGACGCCGGTGCCTAAAACAAGGCCCGTGCCACGGCCGGCCCCGCCGCGCTTTGAAGGGAATTGCGCCCGTTTCGCACGGAAATTTGCAAACGGCCCGCGCCCGCACTCACCCGCCGCAGGTGACGCACAACGGGGGGCTAACAAATTTCGTCAGCCCCCCGCTGCCGTAAATTGACAGCCCTTTTAAACGGGAAAGAGTTGTGAGGGATTCCGGAAAACCGGCGCGGACTGTTCCAGAAATTGCGGCCGGCTTTAGCCCCCGGACTTAGCCCTCGGCCGCGCCGCGGCCGGCGGCGTCGGAGCGGAGCTGTGCGGTCATGCTGCGGATGCCGTGCTTGTCGAGGAGGTGGCGGAGGCTGCGCACCGAGAGGTGGAGGATTTCGGCCGCGCGCGTCTGGTTGCCGCCCGTGCGGCGCAGGGCTTCGAGGAGGTAGGTCTTCTCAAGGTGTTCGAGGTGCGCGACGAGGTTCAGGCCCTCCTCGGGCAGACCCGATTCCGAAGGGCTGACCGTCGCCGGGTTGTAGTTGGTCACGGACTGCGGGAGCGACTCGGGCTGGATGGTGTCGGTGCGTTCGAGCGCGACGGCGCGCTCGATGGTGTGCTCTAGCTCGCGGACGTTGCCGTGCCAGGCGTAGCCTTCGAGCAGCTCCTTGGCGCGCTCCGAGATGTTTAGGCTCCGGCCGGTCTGCCGGCAGAACTTCTCGACGAAGTGATCGACCAGCTCGGGGATGTCTTCGCGGCGCTCGCGCAGGGGCGGGAGCTCGATGGGGATGACCGAGACGCGGTAGAAGAGGTCTTCGCGGAAGCTGCCCTGCTTGACCATCGCCGTGAGGTCGCGGTTCGTCGCCGCGATGACGCGCGTGTCCACGCTCGTCTCCTCGTGCGCGCCGACGGGCCGGACTTTGCGCTCCTGAAGGACGCGGAGGAGCTTGACCTGCATGGTCGGCGACATCTCGCCGATCTCGTCGAGGAAGATGGTGCCCTTGTCGGCCGCCTCGAAGAGCCCCTTGCGGTTGGCGGTCGCGCCGGTGAAGGCGCCGCGCGTGTAGCCGAACAGCTCCGATTCGAGCAGCGTCTCGGTGAAGGCGCCGCAGTTGATCGGCATGAAGGGCTTGTCGGCGCGCGGGGAGAGGTTGTGGATGGCGCGCGCGACCATCTCCTTACCCGTCCCGCTCTCGCCGGTGATGAGGACGGTGGACTGCACCTGCGCCACGGTCTCGATCATCTGGTAGACGGCCTGCATCTTCTGCGAGCGGCCGATGATCTGGTCGAGGCGCCCGCGCTCGCGCTGCGCCCGGCGGAAGGCGCGGTTCTCCTGGAGGAGCCGGAAGCGTTCGAGCGCCTTCTCGACGATGAGCTTCAGCTCGTCCACGTCGAAGGGCTTCTGGATGAAGTCGTCGGCGCCGAGCTTGAAAGCCTCGCGGGCGGTCTCGACCGTGGCGAAGGCGGTCATCATCACGACGCCCGCGTCGGGCAGGAACTCGCGCAGGCGGCGCAGAAGCTCGATGCCGTTCATGTCCGGCATCTTCACGTCCGAGACGATGAGGTCGGCCGGCGCCTGGCGCAAAAGCTCCAGAGCCTTCGTGCCGTTCTCGGCCGCGCGCACCGCGTGCCCCGCGCGCCCGAAGACGTGCGACAGGAGCTGCCGCATCCCCGGCTCGTCGTCAACGATCAGAAGGTTCGCCATAGTCTCTAATATAGAACCTAAATCTGTTTGGCGGGCAGCTCTATCGTGATGGTCGTCCCGTGCCCCTCCCGACTGCGGACGTTGATTGTACCACCGTGGTCGCGGATTATCTGGTAGACGATGGAGAGGCCGAGCCCCGTCCCGCCCGTCGTCGAGGAGGAGAAGGGCTCGAAGAGTCTCTCGACCTGCGAGGGCGTCATGCCGCGCCCCGTGTCTGTGAAGGTGATGCGGACGCTGCCCGGGGCCGTGCGCCGCATCTCCGCGCGCAGAGTCCCGCCGTCGGGCATCGCCTTCAAGGCGTTGCGCGTGAGGTTCCAGAAGACCTGCCGGACGCCCTCGGCGTCGGCCAACGCCAGCAGGGGCTCCTCGGGCAAGTCCTCTTCGAGCCGGTGCCCGTCGAGCAGCTCGGGGCTGTGGCGCAGGAGCGCGAAGGTCTCGCGCAGTGGGTCGCGCAGGTCACACTCGGCCAGAGAGAACTTGCGCGGCCGCGCGTAGGTCAGGAAGTCCGTGATGATGCGGTTGAGGCGGTCGGACTCGCTCAGCACGATGTCCATCAGCTCGCGCTGCGGCGCGTCGGCCTCTAGCTCCGAGCGCAAGACCTGGATCGAGCCGCGCATCGCCGCCAGAGGGTTCCGTATCTCGTGCGCGATGCCGGCCGCGACGCGGCCCACGGCCGACAGGCGCTCCTGCCGCCGCGAGGTCTCCTCCATCGAGCGGATGTCGGTCAAGTCCTGGAAGGTGATGACGAGCCCCGTCGTCTCACCCTTCTCGGAAGAGAGCGGCGAGATGTTGTAGCCCAGCTTGATGAGGAAGCCCTCGGGCGTCAGGCACTCGGCCTCGTAGCGCGGGCTCGTGTGCCCCTCGGCCGCCGAGCGCAGCGACTCGTCGATGCGCCCGGCCAGGTCGCCGAACAGGATCGACACGTCCTGCCCGCGCAGGTCCGCGGCCGCGTAGCCCGTCATCTCCTCGGCCGCGCGGTTGACCGTGTAGACGCGCCGCTCCAGGTCGGTCGTGATGACCCCCGAGCGTATCGACTCGACGATGCGCTCGTGCAGCGCGCGCAGGGAGACGAGCGCGTGCGTCGCCTCGCGCATCTGCACCTCGGAGAGCGTCTGCCGCTTGGCGAGCCGCGCCGCCAGCAGCCCGACGACGAGGAAGGCCACGACGTTCAGCCCCGTGGCCTGCGCGACTTCCGCCAGCGACGCCGCCGACAGACCCCGCCCGCCCCCGAACCAACCGGCCGTCAGCCCGAGCATCGTCGCCGTGTACAGGGCCGCGCACCCGACGGCCGTCAGCAGCGCCCCGAGCGCGCCCAGGAAGATGCTCGCCGCCGAGATGACCAGGATGTAGAGCGCCGTGTAAGGCGAGTAGAGGTTGCCCGTCACCCAGACGAGCCACGTCACGAGCAGCGCGTCGAGCGCGAACTGCGTCCCGGCCTGCGCCCGCAGCGGCGCGCGCGTGAACCGCAGCGCCAGCGCGTAGGCGGCCGACAGCCCCAGCACCACGTAGGCGAAGGGCAGCGCGCTCCCGAGCCTGCGCGTCTCCTGCGCGCCCGGCGCCAGCCCGCTCGTCCAAAGCACGCTGACGCCGAAGAGGAGCCCCGCCACCAGCAGCCGCCCCGCGATGAGTCGCCAGACCCAGACGCGCTGTAGCCCGGTCTCGCCGCCGGCCGTCTTCTCCTCACGCGCGCTCATGGCGCACAAGCCTAGCATAAAAGATGCGTCGGCCCAGATTTTTGTCCCGGCCATGCCGGAACTGTGTAAAACGCGGTCTTACGCAGATTGCCCGGGAAATTAAAGGACAAAGACAAGAGAGCGTGACATTATGCCAAAGAATTTGCAATATTTAAACATGGTTTATTAAGTCTTTGAAAATAAAGGGGTTGACAGTATGCCCAGCTTCGGTTAAGCTGCGCCCGGACTGAAGCTTCGATAGTGTCTGGAGCCGGGGTCACCTGTCTATCTTTTCCTCTTAGCATACTTGCTGCACACAAGAACTAGAAGACGGGAACCTGTCCGCGGTTCATCACAGCCATTCTTGGGGTTAAGTCTCCACTCTCGGATCAGTTTACGGAGGACAACGTGAAAAAAGCTTACATCTCCCCAATGACATCCTTGCTCATGTCAATCTCACTCGTAGCCGGTATTTTCGTGGCAGGAATCACGAACCCCCGCGTGCTTCCCGCCGCCGAGGCGCAGACTACCCAGGACGTAGCGGCCGGAGCCCCCGACGCGACGCTCGCGGGCTCTGTTATCACCGTCAGGGGGGTCGTCATCAATGGCGTCGCCACGGACGCCATTATCCCGGGCACCGTGGGAATCAGTAACAGCGCCGTGGACTCGGGCTGCGGCCTCACCGCGCTCGGCTTCAGCGGGTCGGGCGACATGGTGTACGCCCTCGGCGTCTACACCAGCGGCAACGTCGCGGCAGGGGGCGGGCCTAGCGCCCAAGGCGTCTACACGAGCGGCAACATCGTGGCCGGGGATGGCCCGAGCACCCAAGGCGTCTACACGAGCGGTAACATCGCGGCCGGAGACGGGCCGAGCGCCGAAGGCGTCTACACGAGTGGTAACATCGCGGCCGGTGATGGGCCGAGCACCCAAGGCGTCTACACGAGCGGCAACGTCGCGGTAGGGGACGAGCCCACCGCCGAAGGCGTCTACACGAGCGGCAACGTTTATGTCGGCGACAGCTTGCAGATCGTCGGCGGCGTCCTGAGCGGCAACGACATCCAGATCATCGACGGCGTCGTCAGCGGCAGCGACCTTCACGTCACCGGCGGTTACGTGACGAGCGCCTGCGGCAACTGAAGCGGCGTCGGTTCGAGATCACAGGCCGGTCCCGGGCGTGGCGGGCGGGGGCAGCTATAAAGTAGCTGCCCCCTTCGTTTTGGCGGGCGGTATGGCTCGGCTGTCCTTGCCCGGCTGTCCTTTCGGCGGTTTTGTGATTAAAATGTCATCGCCTTGTCCCCCCTCACGCTTACCTTTGGCTTCCGACCCGGGGCCGTTGGACGGTGGGGACGGGCCGGCGCCCAGGCGGGACTCACGTTGGGAAACATGAAGAGAGACAGCCTACTAACCTATTACGTCTGGCTCGTCATCGCCTTAGGGGTGGGGAGTTTGGCCTACTCCGCGTACCACCTGCCCCCGGAAGCGCTCACCCTGAAGTTCGGCGCGTTGGCCCTGGGGATTGTGCTCCTCAGCGGGCGGCTCTCCATCGGCATACCGAACGGGGCGGGCCACATCACCATCTCGGACACGTTCGTCTTCATGGTCATGCTGTTGTACGGCGGCGAGCCGGCGGTCATCGTCGCGACCGCCGAGGGGGTCTATTCGTCGGTGGCCTACCGCAAGCCGCGGACGATGGCCTTCAACGGCTCGGTCATGGCGGCCTCGACCCTCCTCACCGCAGTGGTCTTGACGCGCACCTTCGGGCCGATCACGGCCCTGCCGGGGACGCAGGACGTCGGCAAGCTGGTGGCGGTCGTCTGCCTGATGGCGCTCTTCCAGTACGGGATGAACTCGCTGCTGGTCGCCATCTTCACCGCGATGAAGCGGCAACAGAGTGTCGCGCAGATCTGGAAGCAGTATTACCTCTGGTCGTCCATCACCTTCCTGGCCGGGGCCTCCGCGGCGGGACTCGTCTCGCGCCTCATCACGCTCTTCGGCTTCTACTACATCCTCCTCGCCACCCCCATCATCGTCATCGTCTACCTGACCTACAGGACTTACCTCCAGAACCTCGAGACCTCGGCGGCGCAGGCCGAGCAGGCCGAGCGCGAGCGCATGCGCGAGCACTACGCGCAGATGGAGAAGCTCTCGGCGCTCGGGGAGCTGGCGTCGGGCGTGGCGCACAACTTCAACAACACGCTGACGGGGATACTCGCCCGCGCGCAGCTCATGCTCGACGCCAACGACATGAAGGACGTGCGGCGCGGCCTGCGCATCATCATCCAGACGGCCGAGGACGGCGCCAAGACCGTCAAGCGCATCCAGGACTTCGCGCGCCAGCGCCGCGACCAGGACTTCGTGCGCATCGACGTCGACCAGTTGATGCTCGAAGTCGCCGAGATCACGCGGCCGCGCTGGAAGGATCACGCCGAGGCCGCCAACGTGCACATCAAGCTCGTGCGCCAGATCGGGTCGAACGCCGTCATCATGGGCGACGCGGGCGAGCTGCGCGAGGTGCTGGTCAACATGGTCTTCAACGCCGTGGACGCGATGCCCGACGGCGGGACGCTCACGCTCTCGACGCAGGACGGCGGCGACGACGTGGTGCTCACGGTCGCGGACACGGGGACGGGGATGGGCGAGGACGTGCGCTCGCGCATCTTCGACCCGTTCTTCACGACGAAGGGGAAGGCCGGGATGGGGCTCGGGCTCTCGGTCTCGTACGGCATCATCCGCCGCCACGAGGGGCGCGTCGAGGTCGAGTCCGAGGTGGGGAAGGGGACGACCTTCCGCATGACCTTCCCCGTCGTCGGCGAGTCGGACACGCAGCGCATCAACGACACGGGGCCGCTGCTGGCGGAGCGCTCCGACGGGAGCCTGCGCATCCTCGTCGTGGACGACGAGGACTACGTGCGCGAGCTGCTGGCCGACATCCTCGAGCGCGAGGGCTGCGAGGTCTCGCTCGCGGGCGAGGGGCGCGAGGCGCTCAAGCTCTTCGACTCGGCGGCGTACGACGCGGTCTTCACGGACGTGGGCCTGCCCGGGATGAGCGGCTGGGAGGTCGCGCGCGCCGTGCGCGAGCGCGACGGGCACGTGGCGCTGGCCGTCATCACCGGCTGGGGCGACACCGTCACGCCCGAGGAGCAGTCCGAGGCGCAGGCCGACTGGATCGTCCCCAAGCCCTTCACCGTCGAGCGCATCGCCGGGCTCGTCGGCGAAATCTCCGCGCGCAAGGCCGCCGCGCACCACGCCGTCGGCTGACAGCCCTTCCTAAATTTGAAATCTCAAATTTGAGATTTCAAATCCCTAAAGCCCCTCCGCCGCTTGTCCACACACGCCCCCGCGTACTAAGCTTGCGGCCAATCGCTTTAACAACTCGGAAGGAGGAAGGGCATGGCAGACAACGTGCAGCCCGACGCGGGCGAGCAGCGGGAAGAGTCTTCTTCGGGCCTCTTACTCTCGGTCGACCCGTTGCGGGGGTCGAACAACTACAAGCTGGCGGGCGACGACTCGGGCGGCGACAAGGGCGGACTCCTCGGCGACGACTCGTCCGACTCTGACGGCAGCGACAGCGACCTGCTCGGCGGCGACTCTGACGGCAGCGACGCCTCCGACTCGGACGGCTCGGACGCGAAGGGCGGCGACGCCGACGGCAGTGACTCGCTGCTCGGCGGCGACGACTCCGGCGCCACGGACGCGGACGGGTCGGACGCGGGCGGCGTCGCCGCCGACAGCGACAGCGCCGACGCGCAGATGAACCCGCTCGGCATCGGAGACACCAACGTGGACGGCCCGGACGCCGACGCTACGGACGCTAAATGAGCGCTGTCGGCCGACGACCCGAGGGCTCCGGCGCGGACACGCTCGCCGGGATATTAGAGCCCTGCGCCCCGGGGGAGTTCCTCGACTCCTCCTGGGGCGTTAACTTCTTGCACGTCCGGGGGCGCGCGGGGCGCTTCGCGCACATGATGCCGTGGGGGCGGCTGAGCGAGATCATCAACCGCCAGCGGCTCGACTTCCCGCGGCTGCGGCTCGTGCGCGACGGCAAGTCGCTGCCCGTCTCCTCCTACCTGCGCCACCAGACGGGCGGGCGGCAGAAGACGACCGTCCCCAGACTTAAGGGCGCGGGCTTCGCGCGCGAGCTGCGCGGCGGCGCGACGCTCGTGCTCGACGCCGTGGACGAGCTGTCCGAGCCGGTCGAGGATTTGGCGAAGGGGCTTGAGCTGTTCTTCCGCGAGCGCGTGCAGGTCAACCTCTACGCCGGCTGGCAGACCTCGCGCGGCTTCGACCTGCACTGGGACGACCACGACGTTTTCGTCCTACAGGTCACCGGCCGCAAGCGCTGGAGCGTCTACGGGCAGACGCGCCCCCACCCCCTCGTCAACGACATCGAGAAGGCCCGGAAGCCGGAGCACGAACCCCTTTGGGAGGGGACGCTCGAAGACGGCGACCTGCTCTACATCCCGCGCGGTTGGTGGCACGTCGCGGAGCCCCTGGCCGAGCCGACGCTCCACCTGACGGTCGGCGTGCACAACCGCACGGGGCTCGACCTGCTGCGCTGGCTCTCCGAAGCGCTGCGCGCCAGCGAGACGTTCCGGCGCGACCTCCCGCGCCTCGCCCCTGCACGCGAGCGCGCCGCGCACGCCGCGCGCCTGCGCGAAGAACTGCTCGCCGCGTGGGACGAGAACGCCCTCGAACGTTTCTACGAAGACCTCGACGCGCGGGCCGAGCCGCGCGCGCGCGTCGCGCTGCCCTGGGTGGCGACGCCCGGCGCCGCCCCGCCCGAAGGCTCGACCGTCGTCCGCCTGCTCGCGCCGCGCCCGTTGAGGCTGGAGGCCGCGGGCGGGGTCGTCGAGTTCGACTCGATGGGTCAACGCTGGCGCTTCGCCGAAGACGCGCTGCCCGTCCTGCGCGCGCTCGCCGTTTTACGGGCCTGCACGGTCGCGGAGTTGTGCGAGGCCGCGCGGGGTCGCGTCGCGGCAGAGACCGTGCGCGCCTTCCTCGTCGAATTGGCGCACAGGGGGTTCGTCTCCTTCGACGTCGAAGGGCGAGGGGGCGCGTGACGCGGCCCGAAGAGGAACGGTGGCGCTTCTTCTGCGCGGAGCTTTCGCGGCGCGCGGGCGAGCGGAGCGCGGGCACGGCCTCGACGGGCGGCGTGTGGCTTCTGCTCGAATACCCGCACGGCTGGGGCCGCCGCGCGTTCGAGGAGAGCGCGCTCCCCCCGGAGGTGAAGCGGTTCCTCAAGGACACGGTGGCGCGCATACGCCACTCGCGCCTCCTCTTCGTCAAGACCGACCGCGGCCGGCGCGACGCGCGCATGAACCTCTTCGTCGTGCGCTGCCGCGAGCGCTCGCCCTTCGTCGTGCGGCTGCGCCTTGAGAAATATTTCGACGCGCTCGCCTACGACCTCGCGGCGGTCGCTTCGGGGCGCGACACGCAGGGCGGTGAGGTCTGCGACGGCCCGCTCTTCCTCGTCTGCACGCACGGCCGGCGCGACAAGTGCTGCGCGAAGTTCGGAATCCCGCTCTACAACGCCCTGCGCGAGCACGCGGGCGACTCGGTCTGGCAGTGCTCGCACGTCGGCGGCGACCGCTTCGCCGGCAACCTCGTCTGCTTCCCGCACGGCCTCTTCTACGCGCACGCCACGCCCGAAGCGGGCCGCCGCGCCGCGGACGCCTACCGCGACGGGCGCGTCCTGACGGAAGAGTTCCGCGGCCGCGCCTGCTACGCGCACCACATCCAGGCCGCCGAAGCCTTCGTGCGCGAAGAGACGGGCGCGGACGGCGTCGAAGACCTGCACTTCCTCTCCGCGCACCCGGAGGGCGAAGACTCCTGGCGCGTCAGGTTCGAGGGGGGCGCGAGCCGACTCGTCCACGAGGCGCACGTCGTCCGCCGCGCCTCCGACTTCCGCAACCCCATCACCTGCCACTCCGCCGCGCCGCAGACAGTCTCCCAGTTCCACCTCGAAGCGCACCGCGTCGTGCCCGCACGCGAAGCGGCCGAAGGCTGAACTCCCGGCGCCGCCGAGGGGAAGGCCCTTACAGCGGCGTGCGTTCGGGTGCGACCTCACGCCGGGAGCGCGGGCATCCTGCCCGCCGTGAGCGCCGCAGGCGCGAAGGCCGTCAGACTTTAAATCTCCAGGTCGAGGGATAGCGCTGCACGGTGAAGCGTGCTTCAGCACGCTTCGGCGGGCAGGATGCCCGCGCTCCCGGCGCGGCCGTCGCGTCCGTGTGAACGCCGCTATAAAGTCATGACCGCCGCCGACAACCTTCTCGAATCCGTCGGCAACACGCCGCCCGTGCGTCTGACGGGGAGGGCCGTAGGGAGGTTATTTCGCGGCCGAACGCGAAACGGTCACGAAGGTTGACGAAGGGCCGAACCCGTCGAAGAAGTAACCCGCCGCCCGCGGGGGCGCCGCCGAAAACTCACTCCGGCCGGCCGGCTGGCCTTCGCCGTCGCCCTCTGCTATTCATATGCCCGTTCACGTTTCCGGGGCGCCGCGGCGCTCGGGCCGCCCCGTCTTCCTTAACGTAAGCTCGACGCGCGCGCAGCCGGGGGAGGGCTGAGATGAATAAAGCAGGGTGGTCTTTCAGAAGGCGTCCGCTGAAGATTTTCATAAGCTACCGGCGTGAGGATAGCGTGGACTCGACCGGCCGCCTGTCCAAAGACCTGAAGCTGCATTTCAACCGACCGTTCAGAAATTATCTGAGGCGCAGGGTCGTCCTGATAAGGGACTTGGACAGCATCCCCGCGGGTATCGACTTTGAGAAGTACATCGAGGGGGAGATTAAGACGAGCGTCGCCGTCCTGGCCGTCATCGGGAGGGACTGGCTGAAGGCCGCCAACCCTCAGACCGGGCAGCGACGCATAGACGAGCCCGAAGACCCCCTCCGGATAGAACTCGTGACCGCCCTCTCGCTCTCCAAGCCGTTGATCCCCGTGCTGGTAGAGAAGGCGAAGATGCCCGGCCGGAAAGACCTCCCGGAGGCGCTCAAAGCCCTGGCCCAGATGAACGGCAGGGAGGTCAGCGAGCCCGAGTGGGACGCGGGCGTCAGGCGGCTGATTAAAGACCTGGAGGCGATAATGTATTCGCCCTGGAGTACGGTCGGCGGCATCGCCCTGCTGGTTCTTCTGTTGGGGGCGCTGGGTGCTTTGTCGGTCTTTGCCTACAAGCAATGCTGTGTGGACGAACCCGTCCCCAACGTTACGCCGACCCCGACCGACACCCCGTTAGCCGGCGGCACCGCGAGCCCTTCGCCCGCCCCTACGGCAACCGCGCCGACGCCGACCCCCTCCGTCACGCCGACGCCGACCCCGACGCCGACGCCGACCCCTGGCCCGCCCCCGACGCATCCGCTGAAAGGCACGGCCTGGGAGTATGAACAGTTGGGCGCCAGCGGAAGGGCCATCGCCGTGTACGTAATCTCGTTCGACTCGAACGACTCTTACGTCTTCAGGTGTAAGAACAAGTATGAATACCTCTCCAAATGCGTTAGCGAAAACTGGATTCCCAGCGAGTACCAGAGCCACGAGCGCAAATGGTACTTAGACGGAAACAACGTCACCATCTACTGGAACAAGGCTACGGAAGAGGAGCAGAAGGACGAGGGCGTCATCGAGGGCGGCGGCCGGCTGATGCGCGGGACGGGCGGGAAGAGAGGCGAGACGCCGTACCGTTGGCGCGCGACGAAACTGGATTGAGTCCCGGCAGGAGCCGCCGCAAACATTCTGAGCAGGGCGGGGAGCAGGAGAAGGCTCGGGGGGAGCCGCCCTGACCGAGAACCGGAGGGGACGGCGGATTCCCGGGCGTCCGGGCTTCAGGCAGGGGGGGACGCTGCTCCGGGCCGGGTGGATGCACGACCACTTCAACGACCTCGCGGGGTACGCTATGCTGGCGGGCGAACGGCCCGCCCTCGACGAACCGGGGTCGGGCGTCAGACCTTAAACAGCGGAGGACTCATGGCCCGCAAACGTCGTTCGACCTTTGGCGTCGCGGCTCTCTTCTGCGGCCTGCTGCTGGCGGCCGGGGCGCAGGCCCAGGACAAAGCGCCGGTGACGGTCGGCCGCTACCGCTTGCAGAGCAACCCCTGGGTCAACCTGCACCAGCGGCTCGTCTACGAGGCGCGCTTCCGGTGGGACAAGCCGCCCGCCGGACTCGCCGGCGAAGACCTCTCGAAGTGGGCGAAGGCCGTCGAGGCTTACCGCGCGTACCTCGGCAAGCGGAACCCCATCTTCGACGAAGAACTGAAGAGCCTGAACGCGACACTTTCCGCGACGAACGCCGACAGGCTGCCCGGCTCGATTCCCGCGGCGGCGAAGGGCGTGCTCGAAGCGTCGATGCCGCTCTACCGCGCCGCGCAGTGGGAGGAGGACGACCGCGCGAACCGCTTCTGGATCGCCGTCGCCGAGTCGCTGCTCGCGTCGGCGGGCGAGGAGTTGGCCGAGGCGCACGCGAAGGCGTACGCGACGCCGTTCCCGAAGCGCATCCTCGTCGACGTCACCACGTTCGCGTGGCAGGTCGGCGCGTACACGGTCGGCGAGGGCGAGTCGGCGCACGCGGTCATCTCCAGCACGAACAAGGGCACACAGGGCTTCGCGGCGCTGGAGTCGCTCATGCACGAGCCCTCGCACGCCATCGTGGACTCCGACACGGGCGCCATCGGCTCCGACCTCAAACGTCTCTCGGCGGAGACGGGGCTGAAGCCGATGGCGAACCTCTGGCACGCGGTACTCTTCTACACGTCGGGCGAGTTGACGCGGCGCGCGCTCGCGAGGCGCGGCGTGAGCGACTACCGGCCTTACATCCTCGGCATGTACGAGCGCGGCTTCGGCGGCTTCCGCGCGTCGCTCGAAACACACTGGCAGGCGTACCTCGACGGCAAGGTCACGCGCGAGGCGGCCCTCCGGCAGATTCTCGTCGAGACCGCGCCCGCCCGGAAGTAACTCTCAACGCGGGGACACGCGGACGCGGCCGGGCGACTTCTAATGATGAAGAAGTCGCCCGGCCGCGTCCGCGTGTCCCCGCGTCTCCGTGTTTATTGCAGTATGCAGTTGAGTGAAAGCGAGAACCATTTAACACAGAGACACAGAGACACGGAGACACAGCTTGAAGTCTTTGACAACGGCGTGCGTTCGGATGCGACCGGCGGATGGCGAAGCAGGTCGGAACCACCCGCGGTAGCGGGTGGGCCTTTGCTACCCGCGCGTGCCGTTCGCAAAGGCCCACCCGCTACCGCGCGTGGTACTAACCCGTCTGCCACGGTCGCATCCGAACGCACTCCGCTATAGCTGTGTCTCCGTGTCTCTGTGTCGAAAGCTCACTTCAGACCCATCCGCATGAAGACCGCTTTAACTCACCCGCGGAACGCGGGCCGCGGTTTCGGAGGGGGAATCAGTTGACGGTGAAGCTGGCCGACTTCTGATCCTTCTGCTCGCCGGCCTCGTTGAGCATGAAGACTTCGACCTTATACTTCCCTTTGGGGAAGCCGCCGGAGGGCGGCGTGAAGGTGTAGGTCGCCGTGCCGCTGCCCGGGAGGTCGAGCGTCTTTTCGAGCCCGGGGATGGGGCCGCTATTCTCGCCCTCCACGTCCTCGATGGCGAGGAGCCCCCTGACCTTGACCGCGCCCGGGGCGTTGGAGATCGTCGCGACCGCGTAGATCGTGTCGGTCGCCGCGAAGCTGCTCGTCTGCTGGGAGGCGGCCTGATCCTTGCCGAGTTTCAGGTCGCTGATGTTGGCGGTCGAGGCGCTGAAGTTGCACGCCAGGGCGGCGAAGACCAGAACCCCCAGGGAGACCGCCAGTCCCCCTTTCGCTGTTCGCATCCTAACTCCTTTCGTATTCAAAACCTGTTCGAGGGAAAAGCTGAAGGTGGCGCCGCCCCCTTCACGTCGTCGTCGGCGGCGGCACATACTACCATTTCGCGCCCGCCCGAGAATCACATTTTCTCCGCCGCCGAAAATATAGCCCCGACTTCCGAAATAGAGTAAGGGCGGCCGCGTGGATATGGAGTGAGCTTTCAACACAGAGACACGGAGACACAGAGACACAGCTTGTTGTTATACCGCTTCAAGCCGCGTCTCTGTGTCTCCGTGTCTCCGTGTTAAATCGCTCCCGCTTTCACCCAACTGCCAACTGCAATAATCTAAAGATTTAGAAATCCGTGTTCATCCGCGCCCATCCGCGGCTCACAAACCTTAGCCCGACCTGCAAGCCTGTATGGCCCGGAGTCGCGCCCGGAAGAACGCCCGCGCGGAACCGAACGGCTCGCGCGGGCGTCAATGTATCGCGCGGGCGCAAGTCGTCGGCGGCCCCGCCGTTCCAACCAGCAGAACACGGCGGGTACAGTCCGAGATGCAGCGAGGTGAAGGCATGAGAACTCTCGTCCTACTTTTCGTCACGGCCGCTTTCGTCGCCCCCTGCGCGTACGGCCGCGCGGGGGCGCCGTCCGTCGGCGCGACCCACGCGCGAGCAAAGTCTCTGAAGAACACTCCGAGGAAGCGTCTGCGCGCGTTCCGCTCAGAGCGGGAGTTGAGGAGATTTTTTCGTAAGCTCGGGGGCGGGGAAGTGAGGCGCGAGGTTCCAGGGCTCGCCCCGGCGGTGAAGGCGTTGTCGCTCGCGGACAACGCCCCCGCCAGCCCGAGCGCCGGGACTGCGGGGAGACTCGCGGAGGTGCCGGCGCAGAGCGCCCCCGAGTCGGTCACGAACGTGCAGCACGCGGGCGTGGACGAGGGCGGGATAGTCAAGCTGCACGGCGACTACCTCGTGGTGCTGCGGCGCGGGCGGCTCTTCACCATCGACATCGGCGGCGGCGCGCTGCGACCCGTCTCTGCGCTCGACGCGTTCGGCCCCGACATCGACCCGGAAGAGGCATGGTACGACGAGCTTCTCGTCTCCGGCGAGACGGTCGCCGTCATCGGCTACAGCTACGGGCGCGGCGGCACGGAGGTCGGTCTGTTCCGCATCGACCGCGCGGGCCGACTGAGCTACCGCGCCACATACCAACTCCGCTCTGACGACTACTACTCTTCGCGCAACTACGCGAGCCGCCTCGTCGGCGACAAGCTCGTCTTCTACGCGCCGCTCAGCCTCTCGCCCTACTCCGACAACCCGTCCGAGTCGTTCCCCGCGCTGCGCAGGTGGCGCAAGGGCGGCGAAGACGAGGAGTTTCGCCGCATCGCCCCGGCGACGCGCGTCTACCGCGCGGGGCAGGACTTGAGAGAAGCGGGAGAGCTGGCGCTGCACACGGTGACGGTGTGCGACCTCGCGCGGGGCGACATGAGCTGCGCGGCGACGGTGCTGTTGGGCCTGCCGGGCAGCGTGTTCTACGTGTCCCCTTCGGCCGTCTACGTCTGGGCGAGCGACTGGGGCGCCGGCGAAGAGTCCGCGGGCGCGCGCCCGACGCTCTACCGCATGCCGCTCGACGGCTCCGGCCCGAGCGCCCTGCGCGTCTCGGGCAGCCCCGTCGATCAGTTCTCATTCCTTGAGAGCGGAGACGGCAACCTCAACGTGCTGGTGCGCTCCGACGCGGCAGGCGACCGTATGTGGAACGCGGAAGCGGCCGAAGGTAGCGTGGCGCTTCTGCGCGTGCCGCTCTGGAGCTTCTCCGACGGCACAGACGCCGCGCCCGCTTCGAGCTACAGACAGCTCCCCGAGCCGCAGGGCGACGGCGACACTTTCCAGAACAGGTTCGTCGGCGACCATCTGCTCTACGGCACCGGCAGCGGTTTGGAACCGCCGGGCGGCGGGCACCGTTCGGGCCTCTACACAGTGCGCTGGGCGACCGGCGAGACCGCGTCGGTTCCTTTGGAGCACGGGGTCGACAGGATAGAGGCTCTTGGTTCGGACGCGGTCGTCGTGGGCGCCGACGAACACGACCTGCACTTCACGAGCGTGAGCCTCAACGTCGGCTCGCCGCACGTCGCGGGCCGCTACACGCGCAAGGGAGCGTCGCAGGGCGAGCTGCGGAGCCACGGATTCTTCTACAAGCCCGAAGGCCCCGACTCCGGCCTGCTCGGCCTGCCGATCAGCACACCGGGGCGCTCGGGATTCGAGCAACTGTTCGAGGAGTCGGCCGCCGTCCTCTTCCTCCGCAACGAGTCGCTGAGCTTGAATGAGGTCGGCGAGCTGGCCGCGCGCCCCGAGACCGCGGCCGACGACGACTGCCGCGTCTCCTGCGTGGACTGGTACGGCAACGCCCGGCCGCTCTTCCTCCGCGGACGCGTCTTCGCCCTGCTCGGCTACGAGATAGTCGAGGGCGCCTTCGACGGCGGCCTCTTCCACGAAACCCGCCGCGTCAGCTACGCCCCACGACAGGAGCAGGAGGCCGCCCGTTGAAGCCTGCGGCCTTCACACGGGCGCGTCCCTCCGCCGTGGAATGCCTGCCTAAGCGAGAGAACGATTCAACACAGGGGTGTACGGCAAAAAGGTCGCCCGCGATGTTTAAACATCGCGGGCGACCTTACCTTTCAGCGCAGAACTTTATTTAGCTCGGACGCAAATCCCTCTAAGGCTCAGGTCCCTGCCACCTATCCATAATTTTCCGGCATTCTGATTCGTAAAACGTCAGTTCACTAAGGTTCACCGGGAATCATATCTTTCCGTGTTACTGAAACTATCAAGACTATATAAACTTACGCCTACTTTAGTGCAGGCAAAACCTCTTTTAACATAGCATGATGTCAATGATTTACCAAGACTTTTTTAGAAGGGTAGGGAAGAATAAATCTAGAAGAGAAGTGCGCCAACAATGGCGGTATTTTTTACTACTCTTCATCGGAAAGTCTGATCGTTAGCATTCAAAGAGCTTTGCTTAAATCTCAGCGTAACCTAGCAAAAGGCTAAAAAACATGGCATAAAGACTCTATTAAACGGCACGCCGAAAGGTTAAGCTCGAACAAAATGCCTCTTCTAATCAAAAACATTATCCATAGGTTTTCTACTCCCAAGAAAATTTTGGATAACGTTTCTTTTGAACTGGAGAAAAATAGAATCTATGCTCTGATGGGAGCAAACGGCTCGGGTAAAACCACTCTCTTTAACATCATTACGGGCTTTATCAAACCGCAGTCTGGGGATGTTTATTTCAATTCAAACAAAATAGGCGGGCTATCGCCGCACAAAATAAATCGTTTAGGTATCGGTAGAACATTTCAGGATTTACGATTAATTTCAAAACTCACGGTAAAAGAAAATGTTTTGTTGGCAATGGACGGCAATCCGACGCAGGCTTGGTATAAAGCTATCCTGCCGGAGTTCATTTATAAATCCGAGTTAAGCGTTCTAGAAGCGAAAGCCGAAGAGATTATAACGGCCTGCTTTTTGCGGGATGTGGCATCCGCATTTGCCGGAGAGATTTCTTACGGGCAACAAAAACTACTGAATATGGCGTGCTGTATCGCTAATGATGCGGAGATACTTTTGCTCGACGAGCCGATTGCCGGAATCAATCCGAACTATCAGGAGCATATTCTTGACTTATTGAAACGGCTTCGGGGTCAGGGGAGAACCGTTTTGCTGATTGAGCACAATACGGAATTCCTGCAACAAGTCGCCAACAGCTTTTTCTTCCTGAAGAGCGGAAAGCTAAACGCCTACGACACTTTCGCCCAACTGAAAAATGACAGGGAAGTTTTAGACGCCTATCTGCAAGCCTGACTTCATCTGACGATGACCGTTTGAGAAATCTGATGGCGCTGCTCGAAGTAAAAAATATTAACGCCGGGTACGGCAAAAAGCAGGTGCTTTATGATGTTTCCTTCTCGGTCGAGCGCGGCGACATCGTGCTGCTTATCGGCTCGAACGGTTCAGGCAAATCCACCCTGCTCAAAGCGGTCTACGGCCTGCTCCCGCTCCAGCGCGGCGGCGCGTTGGAAAACCCTTCTGGCGTTGTGGCGGACGAGCGGGGCAGCATCCGGTTCGACGGCGAAGACATCGGTGGTATGCCCGCCTCCAATCTTCTGAAAAAAGGGCTGCTTTACATCCCGCAGCAAAACAATCTGTTCGCCGATCTGACCGTCAAAGAGAATCTGGAAATGGCGGGCTTAACCATCAACAGCCAGCAGCTTTTACGCGAGCGAATTGAAGAATCTCTGACGGTTTTCCCCACGCTCGTCCCGCACCTGAATAGAATCCCGATGAAGCTGAGCGGCGGCGAGCGCCAACTTCTGGCACTGGCGATGGCAATACTCCACCAGCCAAGAATGATTCTCATTGACGAGCCATTCAACGGACTTTCACCGCAAAATATCACTTTTGTCAGGGAAAACTTAAAAATGCTGAACGAAAAAGCGGGAATCTCATTTTTAATCGTTGAGCATCGAATAAAAGAGAGTTATATTCTGGCCCGAAAAATAGTTAGCTTGAAACTAGGCAAGGTTTATAGGATAGAAGATGTTGATTTGAATTTCGACGCGCGGGAACTTCAGGGAGTTTTTGTCTAAATAAAGCAGGCAACTCGGTGAACCGCTTTGTACAATTCACAGCAAAATGTTAGGTATGACTTTGTTAGACCCGCTTGAGATTTTGCGACCTCTGAATAGAGTTTTAAGGAGAAATTTATGAGTCGAAAACTAGCAATTGCAGGCTTAATCATAGTATTAGCAGGGCTAGGCATATTTATATACAAATATAGAAGTAACGGTAATGCGAATGAAGATGTAATTCGCATAGGAGCTTTAGTTTCTCTAACTGGCAGTTCCGCGAACTACGGAAAATCTTTAAAGCAGGGCATTGATATTGCTGTGGATGAGGTCAATAGAGGCGGTGGAATAAACGGTAAGAAACTAGAAGTCATTTACGAAGACTCTCAAGGGGACGCCAAAACAGGGATTTCTGGATTTAACAAATTAGTTGATGTGGATAAAGTACCGGTCGTAATAGGTTCAATCAGTAGCGTGATTCTAGCTGTTGAACCTATAGCTGATGAGAAGAAAGTTATACTGATAAACTCCTCTGCTATAAGCCCGAAGATATGTGAAAAGGCCGAAGACTTTTTATTTAGCGTTATGGTCAATGGAGCGACCGAAGCTAAATTTATGGCAGGTGAAATTTCTAAAAAACATCAGTCTGAGCCAATAGCCATTCTGTTCAGTAATAATTCTTCTGGAGTTGATACAAAAGATAATTTCGTAAAGCAACTAGAATCTAACGGCGGGAAAGTGGCTGTTGCCGAAGGATATGAACTGAACACAACCGACTTCAAGCCTCAGTTGACGAAGCTCAAAGAATCAAAAGCTAGGGTAGGATATCTCATTGCGTTTAGCAGTAATGAGTTCGCCAACATTTTAACTCAATCTAAAGAAATTGGTCTTAATCTTCAATGGTACTCCTACTCCGGTATTGAAACTAAAGAGACCCTTGACTTAGCGAAAAATGCTGCGGAAGGTGTTATTTATTCGTATCCTCAATACGATCCCAACGATGTGGCTTTCGATGGGTTTCAAAACAAATACCAATCGCTTTATCAGAGTTGGGCTGACATATACACGGTCACCTCTTACGACGCCCTCAAACTGCTCTCTTCTATAATGAAGAATAATGGAACGGCTTCGACTGCAATTCAACAAGGGTTGAGAAATGTAGGTGGTTTTAAGGGAGTGCTTGGAGAAACTAAATTTACTAACAAACAATGCGTCGAAAAGCCTTTGATGTGGAAGATCGTCAAAGACAATAAGTATCAAATCTTCAAATAATTCAGCCACACGATACGACATGTCGAAAACAACTCTCTCACTATTCCTCATTGTCGGTGAAGGTGATCAGACTTACAGGCTGTTTTCACTGTGGATATTAGCTCTTATCTTAGCAGTCATATTGTTTCTAAAATCCTTCTCAGTAAGAATAGTAGATCAACTTTATCAAAGGCTATGTGACAGAGACCCGCTCACTCTAATTGCTTTTACTTACCTCACAGTTATTGCAGTTTTAGGAATCTCAGAGTTAGTCTTTACATTAGTCAACAAGCCCTTTTTATCTCTTTGGAAGGCATCGAACATAAGTAGGGATTACATTGTATTTGCCATACCTTTAATTATTTTAGTTGTCCTGTCAATTCTTGAATGGAAGCGCTCAAAGTTTCTAAATCAAAAACTAAAATGGATTCATAGAAGGCCATTCTTAATCATTACATGCATAACATTTGTGATCCTAGCAGTTGTTATCTTTTTTGAAGAAAGCGGTCTTTTTGAAAAAAGTACCTATAATCACTTTCAAAATTCAAATCTCATAAATATTTTCAGTATCATAGGAATATTTGGGACCATTGTCGGTCTGGTCATAACTTATGAACAGTTAAAATTAGCAGAAGATAGAATTGATGGATATGAAAGTTTGTATGATGCTCTTGATGAATTATTACACGACAACAAAGCCAGATTCTTTCAATTTTACGGGGCCACACTAATTCCTGGACACGCAGCTTTTGGTGACTCTAACGTAATAAAAACCTATGAGAATAATTTATCGTCATTTTTAAACGACCTGCCTCGCAATCAGCAGGCAATTATCATTGCGCCTTCACCAGAGCTTTACCATACTACTTACTCACCTTACTTAAATAATAAATACAGAAATGAAACTTTCACACAGGAAGTGCTAGATTTACTCGTAGATGATGTTCAGAAGTTCCACAGGAGATTAGTCTTCTCTAACTTAAAGATCATTACGATAGAAGAAAAAAAAGATATTGAATTCATATCTGCTTACTATTACTCAAATGGCAGGATGGTTATTTATGCCGTTCCCCTGCATTATGAGTTAGAAAGAGCAAAGGAGATTGATAACAAGCCTGAAACGAATTCAGTTGTGGAAATAGAACCTGTCTTAGTCGGTTTTAAAACAACTAATCGTTCAGTAATTAAAGCATTTGAAAAAGATTTTCTTAAAAGAGTTAAGACTAGAGAACCTAAATGATTCAATTCGAGCAGACACAAACAATTGATCAGTTAAGCGTATTGGAATACATGTATTCCAAGCATATCGTTTCACCAGCTAACTTGATAGCGTCGCTGCAAAAGGACGGTAAATTTGTATCGGATGGTCTGGCTATAGAAGATATACTGCCTTATGACCAAGACCATTTCGGAGGTCTTAAAGCAACTGAGACTTGTCTAGAGTTATTGAATTTCGTTGAACCCTGCCGAGTGCTTGATATTGGAAGCGGCTTGGGAGGGCCAGCAAGATATATTTCTTATAAAACAGGTTGTAGCGTTACTGGTGTGGAGATTCAATCTGATAGATATTCCCTTTCTAAGCTCTTAACCAAATCTATCGGGCTTGAAAAAAAGGTTTCATTTATTCAAGGTGATTTCGTCTCAGTAGATTTTCAACAAACTTTTTCGCATGTCATTTCATTCCTTGCAATCTTGCATATCATAGATAAAGAATTGGCTCTCGAAAAATTAGCAAACACCTTACAGAGTAATGGCAAGATTTATCTGGAAGATTATTATAGAAAAGCCCCTTCATCAGTGGAATGCGATCAGGCTTTGCTCGAAACAATCTCCTGCCCCAGCCTCTTCGACCTTGACCACTACTTAGCAGTTTTGCATGACAAAAAAATACAAGTTGAGCACGTAATTGATATGACCGAAGCATGGAAGAGGTTGGTCGTTGAAAGAGTTGAGAACTATAATCAAAATCATTCCGCTATGTCGTCAGAGTTTGGTGAAGAAGCTGCCGCTAATGCTTTATCTTTTGCTGAAGGCGTCTCAAGGTTATTCCAGAAGGAAATCATTGGCGGCGTTAGAATCACAGGCAGCAAAAGATAGTTGTCGCTAACAATTGATGGCTCAAATTATAGTAAATATATTTCTATCTACTTCAATCTACTTATTGATATCCGCTTCATTTTCTCTAGTCTACTACCCGACAAGATTCTTCAACATTGCCCACGCCGTAATCATCACTTTCTCCGCTTATCTGACTTTTCTTTTTGCCGCTCAGCTTTCATTGCCTTTTGCCGTTGCTGTCGGCGCGGCGATTGCGGGAGCGGTTTGTGTCGGGTTGCTGTGCGAGATTCTTATTTACCGTGTAATGCGGAAAAGAAATGCTCCGTCGTTGGCTTATTTGATCGCTTCAATCGGGTTGTATACGGTATTGCAGAATTGTATCTCGCTGTTGTTCGGTGACGATACGAAGATCATAAGGGCGGGCGAGGTGACAATCGGTAACGAAATTTTCGGCGCATACGTGACCGACGTGCAAATCGTGACCATTCTCGTTTCCGCCAGTTTGTTCTTCGCCGTTAATCTGTTTCTGCAATTCACCGCCGCTGGGAAAGCGATCCGGGCGGTTTCAAGCAATTCGCAGCTTTGCGACATCTATGGCATCAACTCGAATCGGATTATTCTCGTCGCTTTCGGCGTTGGTTCCGCATTGGCGGCAGTCGCGGGGATTCTTTCGGCGCTGGATACGAATATGACGCCGACCTTCGGGTTTAATCTTCTACTGTATGGCGTGGTGGCGATGATTATCGGCGGTGTGGGCAGCAAGCTCGGTTTGGCTGCGGGTGCGTTGCTTGTAGCAACGGCGCAACATCTGGCAGCTTATTACATTGACACGAAATGGATGGATGCGGTCACTTACGTTATTCTAATCTTGTTTTTGATCTGGAAACCGTTGGGCTTTAGCGGCGTCAGATTGAGAAAAGTCGAAATATAAAGAGCGTCTTGGAATACATTTTACACCTGCTAGTTTTCATCGCCTTTTACACGCTCCTTGCGCAAAGCCTTAATCTGTCGGCAGGACTGACGGGTTTAATCTCGCTCGCTCACGCGGGCTTTTACGGCATCGGCGCGTACACGACGGCCATCTTATCGCAGCACTTCCAATTGCCTTTCTGGATAAACCTTCCGATTGCGATGCTGGCCTGTTTGGTAGCCTCGCTCGTCGTTTCCCTCATTGCTTTGCGGACGGTGGATGACTACTTCATCATCTGCACGCTGGGCATTCAGGTCATCATCTTCTCTCTGATGAATAACTGGATGGATTTGACGAGAGGGCCGTTGGGCATTTCGGGCATTCCTTCAATCTCGCTATTCGGAATTCCTTTCGGCGGCAAAATCTCTTACCTGCTTTTGAGCGCTTTTTTTATGCTGGTCGTTTGGTATGCGCTGAGTAATCTATCTAATTCCGCTTTCGGAAAAACTCTTCTGGCAATAAGTGAAGATGAAATATACGCGGAAAGTATCGGGAAGAACGTCTATCAATCGAAGGTGATTTCTTACGCTATCAGCGCAGCCATCGCGGCAATCCCCGGAGCTTTATACGCTCATTACATTTCCTACATAGACCCGACTAGTTTCACCATAATGGAATCAATCTTTGTTCTTTCAATCGTCATCATCGGCGGAATGGGGAACCTCATGGGGAGTTTTCTAGCGTCGGCGTTTATGATTCTTCTGCCAGAGATACTGCGTTTCGTCGGGATGCCTAATAACGTCGCCGCTAATATCCGCCAAATAATCTACGGCGCAATTCTAGTTTTGGTAATGATGAGCGGGAAAAATGGTCTGGAACAGTTCTTCGTAAAAATTAAGGGCCGGAATTGGATATGAAGATCAAATGATTGCCTTTAAATCCCGAAAAATGCCCGGATAATCTGTATTATTGGGATCCCGAGTGAAACAAGATCAGCACTCAAGGATATGACTGATGTAACACCTTCAATCCGCCCCCTAGCTTCTTCCTGTACTTCCGGTGTTGTTTCAAGTCTGCTCAACTCATGAACGGCTCTAATGTCGTTGGTGGCCTTTAGTTTCTGGACAGGGCTTAGTTCTTGGGCAACATCTATTAGATTTAATAGCTCCTGTATCTTTGCATTAAATTGGGTATTGATATTCTGAGTATTGTTTTGTCCGCCCACTTGTATCCCGCCATAGTTATTTTCAACTGTAGTCGTGTAGTGGATGCTGGCGGGCGATGCGGGCCGTTCTGCTTGCTGGCTCTGGCTTGCAAGCTGCATCTCTTTAACCCGCATTCTGAGTTTATGCTTAGCTCTAGTCGGAATCATTCCGATTGCCTCAGTCGAACTCGCCAGGGGGCTATAGAATTCGTTTCCGTATCGGCCTGCAAACATCTGGTCAATTCTTTCTTCCATTTCTCGCAAATCGTTCGCATCCGGCATTGTCCCATCCTCAGTAAAGGCTTGTAGGTATATATCAATCCAAGCATCAGCCATTTCGGTGAGCCTTCCAATATGGGCATCATCAGCGGCTTTTCTTTGCGCCCCGCCACGCGGCATGAACTGAGTACGGCGGCTTTGATCCGCATACTTCCTGCTAATTTCGCCGGACACCTGGCCGTACTTCATTCTGGCGAGTTCTTCGCGTTCACGACTTATTCTCATTGTCACTCCTATTGATGGCCTGACTGTTGTTCTCGCCGCCTTGCTGGATATTTCCGTAGTTATGCCCATGAACATTGATGTTGTAATGGGTAACAGTCGGCTCAGGTTTCCTATACTTCTTTTCCATCACCATCTCATTTCTAGCGAAGTCCAAGTCATATGCGGCCTCGCCAAGAAGCCTTTCAAGGCGGTCGGTTAGATAAGGTTCAACGTTGGGGATAAGTTGGTCTGTACCCGGCAGGAAGAATTCTCGGAAAGTACCCATAGACCTAATCATCTTACTCTGGGCCTTAATCAGATATCTCAATATCTCAATAATTTCGTCCTTATCTTCCTCATCAATCAACAAGTCTTCTTTCTTATAGGCTTGAATGTAAGAATCGAGCCGCGCATCAACCAGCCTCTTTATTAGACTGACGAGGTGATCTGACATTTGAGGGATTCTCGGATTGCCAAAGTTAGCCGTGGCGCGAATCTCCCGCCGCTCTCTTTCACCGTCAATCGCAGTCTTGTGGAAGGCAATCCTATAAATGGATTCAGCGTATTTCTGAGACTCTTCACTTAGCTTCATCGGTGCCCCTCTTAATGCTTTGACTATTGCCGCTGCCGTCCTGCTGAATGTTGCCGTAGTTGTTCCCGCCAATAGAAATGTGATGAGTTGTTTGCACCGAACCCTTCTGAGCCTCGGCCATCAATTCAACCCTACCCGCTCGCAATCGGTTTATAGCCTGCTCTTTGGCTACATGAAATCTATCCATAAGGTACTGAGGAATATTATCAATGTGTCGGCTGCCTATCGGCATCCAGTGATCCTTTAGCCCGTCCAATCTCATTACAAATCTATGTTGGTCTGAGGTGATGTTAAGAAGCTCGTTTGAGATTTCGCGCATGTCGTCGTTATCAAGAGGCACATTAAACAGTCTGTATGCCTCTAAATAAGACTCCACTCTTGCAAGCATCAACAGCCGGTGCTTCTCATACATCAATTTCGTAAGTTCCGGGATGCGAAGGTTGTCAGGTGAGATGGTAACTAGAATGTGCTCTAACTCATTCTGCCTGTCTATGAAGATTGCCGTCTCGCGTTGGCAGTAAATAGCGTGAGCATACGACAGGGCTTCAGTGTTCAGTTTCATCGTCGCTCCTGTTAATAGTTTGAGTATTACCCTCACCGCCTTGCTGGATAAGTCCCTTGTTCTCGTTTATGTGGATATTGTAAGTATGCCCCGGTGCAGGTTTAGGCTCCGCAGGCTTGCGCTTGCTCTCTAATGCTATCTCCTGAATAAAGATATTGAGGTCATTCTCGGCCGCATCAATGATCCGCAGTTTTTCATGCTCAAGCGCCTTCTTGGCATCAACGGAACCGCTATTGTTGGTGCTTAAAATAATGTCTTCCAAGTCCCATTTTATCTCATTAATGTCTCCCTCAGTCGGAACCAAGTTTTCTCTTCGATAGGCGTCAATGTAGGTTTCAATGCGAGCCTTTACTTTCTCCTCAGCCCACTCAACGTACAATTGGCTAACGAGAAAATGCTTGCTGGGGTCGCGCGTCGTCATGAACTCTCGTTTCAGGTTGAAAAACTGCTTGTTGTAGTTGTTGTCTATCGTGCCGCACCTCTTCTTAAAATAGCTGTCCGATAGGCGGATCATCTCTGGACTTAAACTCATATTCGCTACTCGTCGCTTCCTCATACAATCCTCCCGTGAGGCTGTGGATAACTCGATTGACCATTCTAATAGGCTTGCTATGCTGTAATAAAGAGGCTGGCGTGGCGGAAGTTGATGGTGTTGGGTAGCGGCTTAGGCAATCTGTTTGAGCTTGGTCGAGAGTAACATCTTAGGACGGGCGGTACTTGCCTAGCCACCCGCCTACATCATCAGAAAACAGACGCACAGGCTGAATGGATTGCAGTAGACCGCTAGCTCACCACAAAATTTCTTACTCATTTCTTCCAATCTTGGAGAACCTCTTCCGTGAGTTGAATCACGAGCGTGTCCGCGGGTTCCGGGAGCCGGAACCCGTATTCCTCGGCAATGGTGAGGGCTAATGAGAAACCTTTAGCAAATGCCCTACGCAGGTCATCCAGAGACAGGGAGGAATTTTCAAACTCGTGCCGCCGGCTCATTGTAATCTTGAGTTCGTCGTAGGAACTATACCCCAGTCCCCTGCAAAAGGCGTTGCGTATGCGCTGGGTGGGGAGTCTCCCTCCATCCGGGGCGATCAGGCTGTTCGCTAGAGTCTTCTTACAAGCTTTCAGGTAAAATTCAGCTTGACCCAAATTCCTGAAGAGTATGCGCACGGTATCACCTCCCGAATTATGCCCACTCGCTATTTATGAGATCGCTTGTAGTTAATAAACCAGCTATGCCAACTCTTGATTATGAGTTGTCGGAGCGTGGACTCTGCATGGTCAGGCTGGGACTTTCGCGCATCATAATAACCACCAAGAATCTTGACTTGCTCGTAGAAGTTCATGCGCGAATGCACGCACTCGAACATCCGTATCTTCTTTACTACGGCTAGCGAGCATTTCTTGAGCGTCGGCTGCTCCAGTAAATCCATAAGCCCACAAAGCAGACTGCCGGACTCCGGGATCAGGGTCGTTGATAGATATGGCGCGAAGGTGTTCGTTGCCAGGCTCTGATCTTAGAAAGGCAAGACACGCAATGGCAGTGAATCGTGCGTTGAAGTCTGGGGCTTCCAATGCAGGGAAAACAAAACGCGGGTCTCTGAGCATGCCGAGTTCATTAGCAGCAAGTGTGGCTTGAAGGCAGCACTCATAACCGCCCCACTCTTTAGCGATATACATGAGAGCATCGGTTCGATCAAAGAGATATTCGGAAGCCAAGCGTTGATCCTTTGAGAATCTGTTTGTGTACTCAGGATTGAATATTCGGCGAATGGCATCGCCCATGAGGGGAATTAGCCGAGTACCTTTCTTCAGTTTCCGTGCTTGAGGGTAGAGCGGCCTGACGACTTCGAGAAGCTCATCGGCAGTCCAACCGGGCACATTTGTATCAACTTCTTTCGGAAGATGTGGGTCATCCAGCCCGTAGCTATTGAGCCAGCCATGCGCGGCGTTCAAAGTGTCATTCATGTGCTTCCGAAGGTCATCAGCTTTGCATATAGACTCGCCGCGAAGATGTCCGCTCTTACGGATATGATCTAAGTCGTCCATAACTTTGCTGAGTTCTTTGGTGAGGAGTCGGACTCTGCCAGTCGCCACGCAGGGCAATGAACAGGCATCAAGAGCCTTAACCTGTTCATCCATTCTCATGGAAGTCCACAGTAGCTCTAATCTCCCGAACTCGATAAATGCTTTAGCTTGCGGCGTTCTGTTGGTTGAGTAGTAGGTATCATCGGCGATTTTACCCGCCCGATAAATCTTTTGTGTCGCGCGCTTAAAGCGTGTCCCGCCCGGCTCACTGATGTGTTCTTTAGCGGCATCTGACAGTATTGAGAAAATACTCAAAGAGCCTTTTGATCGTAGTGTTGGATCGAGATCAACCTGGTCTTGAACATCGCGTAATCCCACAGGGCGGTTGAGTGCTTGCTCTGCGCGGCGGACAGCTTCACAAATGCGTTCTGTATCGCTCGCATAGGCATCGCCCAAATCAAGCCCATCATCTATCACATCCGTCGGTGCCCACAGTATTGCTCTATGCCCACTTCGCTTGATTTTGCGCACGACTGGACGTTTAGTTTCGGCGAGTTGCTGCATAGCGTTAACCACGCTCATTGGGTCTTCAAGGTTTTCCTTATAATCTAAACACGTACGCATGCGTGCTCTGACCTCACCTGTAGAAATTGGGCGAGGTTTCATACCTTCCTCTTTAGCTTGAACTGCACGCTCATTCCATAAGTCGTTGAATGTTCTTTCAACAGCTTGTAGCCAAGTGAGAGATTCGGGGAGCACATAGTCTCTTGGATCTATATCAGCGGGTAGATAGAAATTAATGCCTTTCCCATCGCCGCGTATCGAACCTACGAGGTGGAGTTCGCCCTTCTGCTTGAGGCTTAGAACGTTACGGCTGATGTCGGTCGGTGATAAATTGCTTGTTCCGAGGAATTCCGTGGCCTTCTCAAGTATGTCGCACATGCGTACTGCGCGGCCTGCCTTCTTTACGGTGTAACGTACCAATCCTAGTACGCGCTGTCGTCGAGACTCTTTCTCTACTGGCAAAGGGGTAGTGGGATCGAGGACCCTTGGAGAACCATAATAGCGATGTTTCCCTAACTTGCCTGGGGAGAACACGCAGCCGCGTGCGCGGAGCAGGTTGAGCACCACAGAAACTGTGGTGCTCAACTCGGCTGAGTAGGTGGCTTCGAGTATCTTTACCTCTCCAGGCGTCAGCGCTTTCAGCACTTCGTACACGGCGACGACTCGCCGGAACGCGCTGTTGGCGATCTCAACTGCCCGCAGGACTATTTCGTGCTCCGCTTTAGGCTTGTCTAACCAGCGGCCAGCGCGTTTGTACAAGCCCTTCGAGCCCCCATCAGTCGGAGGCTCTGGGGACAGTTTCGGACGCGGGGTGCCGCTCTTTAGTGGCCTCTTCTGTCTTTCGCTTGGGCTCGCCAGACTTGTTACTCTTCCTGCTCTTGGCATTGCTTTCTTCACCCTCAGTCTGCTGTTTGTTCCTACGCGCGTAATCGCTCCTACTCCCCTTGCGGGGCTTGCCGCTGTATATTTCGAGGGACTTCTTGACCGATTGTTGCTTTTCCGCCAGTGTCCGCAGGTGGATGGCGCGCAGGTATGTGACGGTGATCTCTTCCTTCTCCTCTCTTTGATAGCGGTCGAGCTTTTTCAGGAACGGAAGGATCAGGCCAGGGAACCCGCCGAACATCTCGTAAAGGCATTCAACGTGCTCGTAATGCGCCTGCTTCTTGAGGTTTAGCTTGGCAAAGTGCGGGTGAATTTGTGCGAGGAACTTCGCCGTCTCTTCCAAACTGTAAGCCTCGAAGTAACACCATTCGACGAAACGCTTGTCCACCTGTGGGAGACGTAGCACCTTCGTCGGTAGGTCGTCCATGCCGATGAAGACCAGCGAGAGCGGATAGGTCATGTTCCTAGCGACATCGCCGACGAGCACCATGCCGCGGATGGCTTCGAGCGAGAGCGTCCCCGCTTCGTCTACGAAAACGACTTGAATGTTCTTGCGGCGGAGGCCGTATACGAGCTGTGCCGCAAGTCCCTCCGACGGGTCGTGACGGTAGATGCCCTCATCAATCCTGCCGAGGGTGGCGTAGTAAAGAGACTTGATGCCTTTCTTCATCTCATTACCCGTCCACTCCTCGACCTTACCGGCTTCGTAATGTACGGCGCGGTAGGCATGAGGATTCTGCGGGTCGTACGCCTCAGCGATCTTCTGCGCCATATACTGTGCCGTAGTCGTTTTGCCGATTCTCGACTCTCCATACCAGATGGTATTGCCAGGATGAACAGCCGAAGTTCGGTTAATCACCTCCAGCATCATGCCGGTCGGCACGATGACCTGTTTATCCGGCGCTGCGAACGAGAAAACGAAGTCTTTCGGATGATTGTTGCTCATGATGTATGAACCTCCTCCGTCAGTCTTCGCCGCGGTCGCGCCGGCGGAATTTTTCGAGCAGCGCCCGCACGTCCCCATCCTCCTCGTCTGGAACGGCCTCGGGCTGCGCTTCTGCCTCCATAGCCTCTAGTGCCCTGCGACGAGCCTCCTCCCACTCGTCGGTACGCGCCATGCGGCGATCCTCCCGGTATACTTCCTCCAGGTAATCATTGATGCGCTCTCTCATGCCGCGCCGGAAGCGACTACGCTCGGCCAACACATCGCGTGCGGTGTAGCGTGGATTTTCCGCGCGCATGTCGAACGCCTCGCATATGTATTTGCCCGTAGCCGCGCAGTAGACCAGTACGCTTTCAAGGTCTTCTGGGTTGTATGCGATGCTGACGCGCTTTTGGAAGTGATACATAAGGACGGGCGACCAGTAAATCCGCTTAACGCCGGCTATCGAGACGTGGATGCCCGTGTTCTTAACAGTCTTCTCCACGTCATGTTTAAGCATCAGGAGATTAAGGTCGTCCTCATTTTCCGGCATACGAAGACGCACAGTCTCTTCCCACAAGTCGGATGGTTTACGGCCAGTTTCGGAGTGGGTGCGACGGTGATAGTCTTCGTCAACCCAGCGCTCAATCTCCGCAGTGAGTTGCGGCACCGTTAGGAATTCGTTTACGCGTTTCCCGGCCGCGCCTTCAGTAGTCCCGACGGCGGCCATGTGACCCGGTAGGACGCGCAGGCAGCCGCTATCGAGCGTTTGGAACCAACGCTCTACCTTGCCTTTGCGGTTAGGATAGTATGGTGGGTCAGGGTCGAGTCTTACTCCCAGCTTTCCGAGCGTTGCAGCGACCGCGTGTGACAGAAAGTCTTTGCCACAGTCGGTTTGAAAAACGAAGGGAATCCCGTGGTTCAGCCAAGACTTGCGCTGCTTTCGTTTGATTGCCCTGTAGAGCAGGAGGGCAATAGCCCACGAGTCAGGATACTTGGTTGAGACTATGAATCCCGCGATGGACCGTGAATGCGCGTCAAGCGCTACCGAAATGTAGGCCCGAAACGCACGCCATACGCCGTTAACTTTATAGCGCACCCATATTTGCAACGGGCTGTGATCCGCTTGCCAGCGTTCATTAGCGAATTGCGTGTTTTCGTATCGGACGACGGGAGCCGCAGTCTGTTCCCACTTACGTACTCCTTTCTTACCACCACGAAACATCTTGAATGCCTCGGGCAGTGACGCAATGAACTTACCAATCGTGCTCACGCTCGGCTCGCTCAGCCCACGTTCGCGACATGCCTTACACAGTTCCTTCCAAATGGCCTTTGAACCGGCTGCGGGGAACTCAAAAAAGAGTCCCAGGGTGAGCTTTTTGACTTCTGGCGTGAGGATTCCCGACTCGGTACGCCTAAACCACCGCTGATCGAACAAACCGCTGCGTCCGAGCAGCCTGTAACGCCGCATAAGGTCTCGCACGGAGCGTTCTGAGCGGGTAATACCGAGCCGCCGAAGCGCCTCGCGAACGGGCACGTTGTTCTCAATAAGACTTACCAGCCAGCAATTTTGCGCGAAGGTTTCAAGCTGTTTGTCGTTCAGCTCATCTACGCGCCGGCCGTTAGACGGACTGTCCTGCTGATCGCCAGTATTCACCTGCGTAATCAGTTCGGCCGAGAGTGTCCCAGCAGCGGAGCTTATGGACTGCTCCGCAGTTTCTACTGCCACGATGCGTAGTTGAGGTTTATCCGAAGAGGATGACTTCCCATTGCGGCTTCTACGTGAACGGAGTGATAGGCTCTGTTCCCACCTATTTTGACGCTTAACATGCTTCATCATGAACCTTGCCTTTCTAACGCGGTTCGCCCACAATGAAGCTGTGCCCTCAGCGTGAGCAATCGCGTTGAGTTAGCTGGCCCTGTCGGCTGTTCTCAGCAACCGGCGGGGCTTTTTAGTTGACAGGCGGCGTCGCCTGTCCTAGTATTTTGAGACAGAAATCCCCTGTGCGCCGATTGGGACTCGTCGTCAAGGATTTCCGAATTTTAACGGGCCGCTGATATAGCCGATCAGCGGCCTGTTTTGCATCTAAGCCACCCTAATATCCCTCGCGGGATACGGCCTCGCCGTAAGGGTGGAGAACGTCCATGAGCCATATCGTTACGCTGAAACAGCTCAACCATCTCCTTTTAACCTCATTGAGACCCGCTCGCTATATTGATCTCGCTTCACAGCAATTCTTTGTACATACACCCTTGTCGTCGAAGGATTCTTGTGATCAAGGGCATCTTGTGTAGCCACGATTGATCCTGTTTCTTCAGCGACAATTCGGGCGAACGTGTGCCTCGTCCGATGCATGTGGAAACCTTCAATCCCTGCATCGCGCGCGTATCGTTTGAGGTTACGTGCATAACAATGTGAGGTGAGAGGGGCACCAGGCGGCCCCCCGTAGTCATGCCGTGTCCAAAGCGGCGCGTCCGCTTGTAAAGCCCTAAGCCGGTTTGCGGTTGTGAGGTAATCAAGAAGAGCCTCTTTTACTACCGGGTCTGACACCTCACGTCCTACGTAAGTGCCGCCTTTTACCCGACTGGTTAACACCAAGGTTTTGTCGAGCTTGATGTCGCGCCCGCGGAGGGAGAGTATCTCCGCGCGACGCATACCGGTAGCAATAAACAGCAAAAGGATGGCGTAATCACGCTTGCCAACTATGTTGCCGGATTGAGCTTTCTGTTTGATGACAGATACGAGTGCGGCATCTCCTCATCGGAAAGAGCCTTGGCGCTTTCAGTCTGGTATGCCTTTGGAGCTTTAGGCCGTGCCAGTTTCGCGGGGTTGCTGCGGATCACAAAACCGAGTTCTGCATCTCGCATCGCCCATGTGTAGAAAGATGAAAGAAGGCACGCGTGCTGGTAGACCGTGGAAGGGCGCAGCCCTCGCCCTTCCAAACTCCTAAGCCACATCTGCACGTCTACAGGAGTAATTTCAGCGGGATGCTTCTTTATGAACTCAAAAAAGGAACCGACACTCCGCTGTTTGTCTCGGATGAGATCGGCGTGGCGTGTTCCTGCTGACGTTGTCGCCATAGCCCATAGATGCGTGGCTTGGTTAACGGCAACTCGGGCGTTCTGCGGCATTATTAGAGCTGTTTTAGACGGTAGATCGCTCATTCTGAAACTCTCACGACAGGATTCACTTTTAGCCTCTTTGTGGACTCTGTAACTCTTTCACTTGCAATAATTACCTATTCCTTAGGTATTATTCTGAATGCGTGAAACATCTTTATCATTTGGAAGAACCTTGGATCCGTAATGCGTAACAACCGCCAGCGCAGTCGTACGACAGACCCACTCGCTCACCCAGATGCTATTCGAGACATGCTCGGTCGTTTGAGAGAGGTATACCCAGAAAAGCTGCCGGAACACGAAAGGCGTTTACTGAAAATGCTTACTGCTGTAAGGCACCTTGAACGTCGCCCGGCAACAGATACAAACCGTGGACGGCCATCGCCGTGGAGGCGCGATACTCTAATTAAAGTAGCTAGCTGTTTGCGGGGTCTCCTGGAGCGTGAAACATCCGGGCGCGTCTCCTTAAACAGCTTTCTTGGGTTGTACATTCGGGTTCTCGATTTCCCCGAAGATGTGATCTCGGCATTAGTGTCCGGTGATATCAATCTTTTCGAGGCTGCACAACTCGCACGTATAAGTTCTAAAAGGCTCGGAGTGCCGGATGCCGAGGCGCGAAGTAGACGTAAAGAAGTGTTGAGGACACATTTGGTATCGCGAGGCTCGGGACAACAGCTAAGGAAGCGCGTGGCGGAGCTGCTTGGATATGCACCGCAGCCGAAGGCGAACCCCAAGAATAGCGAAGGTTGGGGATTCATGGTCGTGGATGAACTCCTTGAGGTTGATCCATGCGACAGCCGTCACCTCTTCTGGGAAGAACTTCGACGAATCTCTTTAGCAATCCATAGCATCACGCCAGAAGACGTAGATGATAAAATTCTGGACGAACTGTTACCTCTAATAGATAAGCTCACGGCTATATTGCTTCGCTTAGAAAAGCAGCACATACCAGGGCCAGTAGGGAAGCTCTCTACATGAGCAACTGCTACTGTTATTTGTCACAATTAGAAATGAAAAAAACTCGCTCTGAAAGAGCGCACACAACAACATTGTGTTGCTCTTAGCAGGCGAGTCGTCACCCGTCCCTTAATAAGTATTAAATTGTTCTACCAACCGGTGAAGCAAGTGTCTGAAAAGCTGTCGAGAGAACGACACTTATTCACGATCCAGAAACTACCACGTTTACCGCGCAACTTCAACATAATAGTTTGGGTCTTGCAGAGTGAGGAAGTGGCTGGAAGCAGTCTTATAAGTATCCGAAATGATGTAGGGGGATTCCCTGATAAATCTGATGCTCGGAAACATCAGCGTGTATTTGTGAGTCAGCTTCTGGAAGGTCTGATTGATGATTCTTTACGTCTTCCTGCTAAATTGCAAAGCGAATCGGGTGGTGGGAAGGTTGATAAAGGTTCTTAGCTGTTACTTGGAAGGCACAAAGATTATCTACAAACATTAAGATGCTTGTCTTTATGTGAACTTTTGATTAGATTGATTCGCAGAGGAAACCGCTATCCTGTAGGCTTCATTTCGATTATTCAAGATGAGCAAATTAGATATAGATATGAAAGAGGGGAAAATTAAAGCCCCCCTGAAAGGCGAGAATGCATGGCTGGTTGCGACACCGGAAGAGATCATCCGGCAAAGATTTATCTGCCGCTTGGTAAATGAGTATGGCTACAGTCTTAGCCAGATGGCCCAAGAACTTAGCTTAACGAAGTCAAGACGAGGGACAGGTCGAGCCAGAGGTGACATCGTCATATGGAGAAGTGAGGATGATAAGAAGGCTGGAAAATCTGCCTTTATTGTCGTGGAGTGTAAAGCTGAGAGAGTAAAATTAAAAGTTGAAGATTTTTTTCAAGGTAGTAACTACGCAGCTTTTGCTGACGCAATGTTTTTTATTGCGACTAATGAGAAGGAGACGAAATTCTTCAAGGTAATAAAAGGCGTAATTCCTAAGGACCTTGAAGAAATTATAAATATCCCGCCGGCAAAAGATATTTACAATGAGAGGCGTATCAATGAAATCTTAGCACAAACAAAAACCTTCACGCGTGACGAGTTTCAACGACTGCTTTTTGCCTGCCACGATGTCATCCGAAACAACGATAAGCTCTCACCTGAAATGGCGTTCGATGAGATTTCAAAGATTCTCTTCATGAAAATCCGCTATGAGCGTCAGCAAGACAATACCCTTTTCTCGGAAAAAAGTTTTAAAGAGCTTCAAGAATCTGATAGGAAGGTTAGGGGCAAAGGGGCCGACGCTGTGCCCTTCTATCAATTCCTTTTTCAGCAAACCAAACAGGAATTTGCCGAGGATAAAATATTCGAAGAAAACGATATTCTCAGAATCCGCGAAGCAAGTTTTCTCCAAATCGTTAAGCTGTTGGAGAAATATAATTTGTCTGACACTTCAGACGATGTGAAAGGGATAGCGTTCGAAGAGTTTTTGGGTAAGACTTTTCGAGGAGATCTAGGACAGTTTTTCACGCCCCGCACAATCGTTGATTTCATGGTGTCAATACTTGATCCGCAAGAGGGTGAGACGATATGCGATCCCTGTTGTGGCACGGGCGGTTTTTTAATAAAGGCGTTCGAGCATATTCGTGAGAAGATCGAATTTGATATTCATCAGGCCAAGGAGGCTTTTCGCAGTCAACTTATTGCGGAAGACTTTGACAAGCTTCCTGATAAGGAGCAGGAAGCCGTAATGGAGAATATTAACCAACTGTTCAGCGAACTCAACGAGGAGCTTGAACCTGGTAAGCAAGGAAAGCGTCTCAACGTCTTGTCCTCTCGCTGTATATTTGGTACGGACGCAGAGCCCCGTTCCGCGAGAACGGCTAAGATGAATATGATTATGCATGGCGACGGACATGGAGGCGTTCATCACCATGATGGTTTGCTTAATGTTAATGGCATATTTGAAGAACGATTCGATGTGATTTTTACAAATCCTCCATTTGGAGCACGCATCTCACGCGAACTTAAAATTAGTGAAATGGATGTTCTACAGGATCAAGAGAAAATACGTAGTTACTCGGAGCTTTATGGGGATGCTTATCTAATAGGTTTACAGCGAGTAATTGAAAAGATTGATAAGCCCCTCCTCTCCCTTTACGAAACTGGAGATTTCACAACATTGACCGAGGTGGTGTTCGTAGAGCGGTGTTTACGCTTACTTAAGAAGGGCGGCAGGATGGGCATTGTTCTGCCGGAAGGCTTTTTGAATAACTCTGATCTGCAACGCGTCAGAGACTTCTTTGAAAGTAGAGCTAAAATCCTCCTCATTGTTTCCATCCCGCAAGATGTATTTATTGCGGCGGGGGCAACGGTCAAACCGAGCTTGGTTTTTATGAAAAGGTTCACGGAGGAAGAGGAAACCCTTTATCAAAACCTTCAGTCAGCCGTTACTAAAGAGGTCGAGGAGGAATACCTGCCCAAAATAGCTGAGGTTAATGAAGCGTACCAACTTCTCGTGAATAATGTTAAATCGATTGAAGACCAGCTAAGAAACCTTCAATTAAGTCTTATTGATAAGAGCGCAAGTTCAAAAGCTCTACAAAAGGAGATTCAGCTACTCGAAGGGCAGATAGTCGAAGCCAGAATCAAGGAAAGAGGGGGAAGGAAAGAGTACAAGCAGCAGCTTGCGGAACTAGAAGATCAGAAAGGGCAAAAGATAAAGATTGAAGTCAAGAGGCGCTTCGATTATGAAATTCCAGTCGTGCAAGTTGAGAAGGCAGGAATAACTAGTACCGGAGCAAAAGGTGAAAATGATCTTCCTGACGTAACGCAGGAGTTTGAAATATACCGCAAACAGCATCCTCAATGGATCGTCAAAACGTACATTTTCAGTTACGAGATTGACGGACACGGCAAACTCCGTCGTACGCAAAAAGAAACCGTTAAATGGTGAAGAATCACTCCGAGCTTGTGGCCGTGCCGAGCCAAGCGCATACTTGGCAGCACCTTGATTTTGCTAGATTCAAAGACCTCTCTAACTGGAGTGTATCTTACTCACTTCAGGTTCAACCTTCTTTCTCCAATAAGTATCAATTCGTCAGAATCGGTGATTTTTTAAGCCGAAATAGGACTCCTGTACGAATTGAAGATAATAAAATTTACAAGCAGGTAACGATTATAGCGGTTCTCACTTGCGTGCGAGCGAGTAGCCACAGTGCTTGAACCAGCCTCTTATGTCGGCTTTAGTCACGAGCCCGATGGCCTGCGCTAAAGCCTTGTCGAGTTCTTGACCCGTGCGGGCCTTCGCCCCGCGCA
>DASVQJ010000188.1:0-6248 GCA_036389235.1 Pyrinomonadaceae bacterium
AGACCGAAAGGAAAGTGATAAGTTATGGGTGATGGGTGATGGGAGAAGGCGCGAGCCCTTTCTTAATCACTCATCACTCATCGCCCGTCACCGATTAAAAATGGCACAAGTGACCGAAGCCGACGTTTACGGCGCGCTGTCGCGGGTGAAAGACCCCGACCTGCACAAGGACATCGTGCGCCTCGGCTTTATCAAGGACTTGAAGATAGAGGGCGGCGCGGTCAGTTTCCGCGTCGTGCTCACCACCCCCGCGTGCCCCGTCCGCGAGCAGTTGCAGGAGCAGTCGCGCGCCGTCGTCGCACAGCTTCCGGGCGTCACTTCGGTGAGCGTGACGATGGACGCGGAGGTGCCCAAGGGGCGCGGGTTCGGCGAGAAGCTGGCCGTGCCGGGCGTGCGCAACATCGTCGCGGTCAGCTCGGGCAAGGGCGGCGTGGGCAAGTCCACCGTGGCCGTCAACCTCGCGGTGAGCCTCGCGCGCGACGGGGCGCGGGTCGGGCTGCTCGACGCGGACGTGTACGGGCCGAACGTGCCGCTGATGCTCGGCGTCGCGGACGTGCGGCCCGCCATCAACGTCAACAAGCTGGTGCCGCTCGAAGCGCACGGCGTGCGTCTGATGTCGATGGCGGTGCTGAAGCCGGGCGACGAGCCGATGATCGTGCGCGGGCCGATTCTGCACGGGCTCGTCCGCCAGTTCTTGCAGGACGTGGAGTGGGGCGAGCTCGATTATCTGATTGTAGACATGCCGCCGGGGACGGGCGACGTGCAGCTCAGCCTGGCGCAGCTCGTGCCGGTGCAGGGCGCGGTGCTGGTGACGACGCCGCAGGAGGTGGCGCTGGCCGACGTGCGGCGCGCGCTGCGCATGTTCGAGACGGTGAACGTGCCCGTGCTCGGCGTGGTCGAGAACATGAGCTACTTCGTCGCGCCCGACACGGGCACGCGCTACAACATCTTCGGCGAGGGCGGCGGGCTGAGACTTTCGGAAGAGTACGGCGTGCCTTACCTGGGCGCGGTGCCCCTGGGCATGGGGGTGCGCGAGGGCGGCGACTCGGGCGTCCCCATCGTCGTCGGCGACCCCGAGTCGCCGCAGGCCGCGGCGTTCCGCCGCGTGGCCGAAGAGGTCGCCCGGCAGATTTCCATCGAGGCGATGAAGCCCGAGCTCGTCGTCTTGGGCAAGAAGGCTTAGGGGGCTGTTAGCTTTTGGCTTTTAGCTGTTAGCTTCTTCGACGAAGGCTAAGAGCTAACAGCCAACGGCTAACGGCTAAAGATGACAACTCAGAAGTAATCATTAAGGAGACAGAGATGGCAGCAACAGAGACACAGATTCCGACGATGGCGCTCGGCGTCACCGAGCCGGCCGCCGAGGAGATCAGGAAGTTCATGGCGAGCGAAGAGGGGCTGCCGCAGACGGCGGGCCTCCGCGTGCGGGTGGTGCCGGGCGGCTGCTCGGGCTTCCAGTACAGCCTCAACATCGAGGAGGAGTCGAAGCCGAACGACCACATCATCGAGTCGAACGGCGTCCGCATGTTCGTCGACATGTTCAGCGCGCAGTACCTGAACGGCGTCGAGATCGACTACGTGACGAACGTCATGGGCTCGGGCTTCACCTTCAAGAACCCGAACGCGACGGGCGGCTGCGGCTGCGGCTCGTCGTTCACGGCCTAAGCCTTCCGGGCGAAGGTCGCACGAAAATACGGCGCGGCCCGCGGGCCGGAGGCTTGTCGAGTCTTTTCCGAAGGACAACCCGGCACGCCTCACGGCGCGCGGGCCGCGCCTTCACTTTTGACGACTCACAGACCACAGGAGCCACAACGAGATGCCCAAGGTAACAGCGGAGACCGCGACGGGGACGCGGGAGTTCGAGGCCGAGGCGGGCCGGAAGCTCGTGCTCGTGATCGAGGACGGCGGCGTGGACATTCTGCACCGCTGCGGGGGGAAGGCGAAGTGCACGACCTGCCGCGTCGAGGTGGTTGAAGGCGACGCGGGCGAGATGCTGGAGGCCGAGCGCAACCGCCTCGCGATGGAGACCGGGCTGGCCGAGAGCGTGCGGCTCTCGTGCCAGGTGCGCGTGCAGGGCGACATGCACGTCCGCGTCCTCAACCAGTCGAGCGTGCGCGGCCTCGACCCCGGCCCGCGGCCGGAGGAGGGTTAAGGGAAGTGACCGCGCAAGGCCCTTCCTTAAAATTCCCTTGCGCGTAGAGTTGGTTGAGTCAACCACAGAGGCACGGAGGGCTCGGCGGGGGCACGGAGTAATAAATCTCCGTGCCCCCTCCGAGCCCTCCGTGCCTCTGTGGTTAACCGACCTTCCGCCGCCCTCAAGCGAAGAGGGAAAGGCTTCCCTTAACTGGCGGCGCCGGAACGAATCATCCATAATAACGACCCACCGAGAGCCCTACGGACTGGCAAGCCCCACAGATGAAGGCGGACGCGGAGAGCAGAGAGGCGGGGACGGGTGCGCCGGACTTTTTGAGCCGGCGCGCGGGGGCGCTGTGCGTCGCGCTGCTCGCCTTGATGGGGGCACAGATGCTCTGCGTCATCCGGCAGAAGAGCATCACGGTGGACGAGTGGGTCCTGATCCCCGCGGGCTTCTACCACCTGACCGCGGGCGACTTCAGGCCGGTGAGCGAGCACCCGCCGGTCGCGAAGGTGTTGGGGGCCGCGCCGCTCGTCGCGCTGGGCGCGGAGGCGCCGCCCGTCGAAGGGGGCGCGCGCGACTACGAATACTTCCTCGGCAGGTTCGAGGAGTTCTGGCGTTTGAACGCGGGGCGCCTGGACTACCTCTGCTTCTGGGCGCGCGTGCCCGCGGTCGCGCTGACGCTCGTGCTGGGCGCGCTCGTCTTCGTCTTCGCGCGGCGACACTGGGGCGCGCGCGCCGCGCTGTTCGCCGTCGCGCTCTACGCGTTAGAGCCGACCCTCCTCGCGCACGGGCGCGTCGTGCAGACGGACGTGCCGTCGGCGCTCGCCCTCCTCCTCTTCGCCTTCGCGCTCCACGGTTACCTGAAGGCGCCGGACGTCAGGCGCGCGGCGTGCGTCGGCGCCGCGGCGGGCTTCGCGGCGGTGACGAAGTTCTCGATGGTCGCGCTCGGGCCGGTGCTCTGCGTGGCGTTCGCGGCGCTGTTCGCGTTCGCGCCGCGGCGCGGGGTCGGGCGCGCGCGCGTCGCGGGGCAGGCGGCCGCGGCGGCCTTCGCGGCGGTGCTGGCCGTCAACGCCGGTTACTTCTTCCGACACGCGCCGCCCGAGCCGTTCGAGGAGGCGCTCGCGCGCTCGGCCGTCACACTCGACGTGGGGCACGGGGCTCTGCGCGCGGCGCTCGGGGCGGGCTATCAACTCCTTCAGGTCGTCTTCCCGGCGGACTTCGTGTCGGGCGTCGGGTGGCAGCTCGGCCACGCGAAGGCGGGGCACCCGGCGGGGCTTCTAGGCGACTACAGCCGACACGGCTGGTGGTACTACTTCCCCGTCGCCTTCGCCTTGAAGACGCCGCTGCCCGTCGTCATGCTCGCGCTCGCCGGACTGGTCTGGGGGCTGACGAGGCTTCGGCGCGCGCGCGAGGGGCGCCTGCTCGTGCTGCTCGTCCCCCCGGTGCTCTTCACGTACCTGCTGACGCTCTCGACCATCAACATCGGCGTGCGCTACTACCTGCCGGCCTACCCCTTCTTCTTCATCCTCGCGGGCGCGATGCTCGACGACCTCCTGCGCGACCCCGTAGCGCGGCGGCGCGGGCTGGCCGCGGCGCTCGCCGTCGTCTCCTTCGGCTGGGCGGGCGCGGAGGCGGCGCGCGCCTACCCCGACCACATGACTTACATGAACCAGCTCGCGTCCGACGCGCCGCGCTGGTGGTATCTTTCGGACTCGAACGTCGAGTGGGGCGACGACGTGCGCGACCTCGCGATATACTTGCGCGGCCGCGGCGAGACGCGCGTCGGCGGGGCGCTGCTGGGCTGGCAGTTGCTTGAACTCTACGGCGTGGAGCAGACGGCCGTCTTCGTGCCGCCGGGCGAGGAGGTGGAGGAGACGCGCTACGTCGCCGTCGGCGCGAGCCTGCTCAACGGCTCGACCGTGCCGCAGGAGTTCGAGGAGGGCTGGGAGCTGACCGAGTACGAGCGCGTCAACTACTTCGAAGAGTACCGCCGCCGCACGCCCGAGAAAGTCTTCGGCGGCTCGATCTACCTGTACAGGGTGGGGGAGTGAGGGCCGCCGGCCGAAGCCCGAGATGAACGACGACCGCACGCTCATCGTCGTCCCGACCTACAACGAGCGCGAGAACGTCGCGCGGCTCGTCGCGGAGCTGCTGGCGGTCGCGCCCGCCGCGGACGTGTGCCTGCTCGACGACGCGTCGCCCGACGGGACGGCCGACTGCGCCGAAGAGTTGTTCGGCCGGGAGCCGCGCTTCTCCGTGCTGAGGCGCGCGGGCGCGCGCGGCTACGGGCGCAGCCTCGTGGACGGATACCGCCGGGGCCTGGAGGGCGGCTACGCGCGGCTCGTGCAGCTCGACGCCGACTTCTCGCACGACCCCGCCCGCATCCCCGCGCTCGTCGAGGCGTCCGGCCGGGCGGACGTCGTCATCGGCTCGCGCTACTGCGAGGGCGGCGGCGTCGAGAACTGGCCGGTGCGCCGTCGCGCTTTGAGCCGCTTCGCCAACGCCTACGTGGCGCGCATCACGGGGCTCCGCGTGCGCGACACGACGAGCGGCTTCCGCTGCTACACGCGGCGGGCGCTGCGCGTGCTGCTCGAAGGGCGCGTCGCGGGCGAGGGCTACGCCTTCCTCGTCGAGGCCACCTACCGCGCGCGCCGCGCCGGCCTGGTCGTAGCCGAAGTGCCCATCACCTTCACCGACCGCCGCGAGGGCCAGTCGAAGATGTCCCGCAAGGTCATCCTCGAATCCGTCCTCATGCCCTGGCGCCTGAGACTCGGGAGGCGGGACGAAGGCGGAAGGATGGAGGAAGTAGGCAGTAGGCAGTAGACAGAAGTCAGTAGCCAGTAGGAAGACGAAGCGGCGCGCGCGGCCTGAAGGCTGAGGCGCGCCGCCTCTCTTTTTTCTACTGCCTACTGCCTACTGCCTACTGCCCCTTGACTCTCCGCGGCGTTTAGCGTAGAAGCCTGACGTTCTACCACCCTTTCGGCGGAGTCCTTCCCATGAAGAGATTGCTCATGCTGTCCGCGCTGCTCCTGGCGGCGTCGGCCTGCACCACCACCACCAACACGAACACGGGGGCGGGGAACACGAACGCCAACGCGAACGCCAACGCGGCCGCCGCCAGTCCTACGCCGTCCGGCCCGACGCAGGCCGACATCGAGGCCAAGGAGCGCGCGGTCTACGACGCCTTCAAGGCCAAGAACTGGGACGCGGTCGCGGCGATGCTGGCCGACGACTTCTCCCTCGTCGTCTCGGACGGCGTGCATAACAAGGCCGAGACGCTCGACAGCCTCAAGAAGTTCGACATGACGGAGTACGCCATCTCCGACGTGCGCTTCCTCAAGGTGGACGCCGGCCTGGCCGTCATCACCTACACCATGAACGAGAAGAGCAGCTACGACGGCAAGCCGACTCCGGCCAAGCCGTACCGCGCCTCGTCGGCCTGGGTCAGCCGCGGCGGCAAGTGGGTGAACGTCTACCACCAGGAGACGGACGTGGTGGAGGTGGCCGCGGCCTCGCCGACGCCCGCGACATCCGCGAGCCCGGCTGCGTCCCCCGCGGCGTCCGCGACGCCCGCGGCGAGCCCGGCGACAATCGCCTCCGCCACCGACGCGGAGAAGGCCGTCTGGGACGCGATCAAGGCGAAGAACTCCGACGCCTTCGCCGGCTACATGCTGCCGGACGCGGTCGAAGTCGAGCCGGAGGGCGTCATGGACAAGGCGACCTCGGCGAAGATGATCGCGATGTTCGACGCCTCGAAGTGGGCGCTCTCGGACTTCAAGGAGACGAAGCTCGACGCCGACGCCACGCTCGTCACCTACAAGGCCGCCGGCCCCGAGCGCGGCAAGAACGTCGAGATGTACCACTCCACCGTCTGGACTAACCGCGGCGGCCAGTGGAAGGCCGCCTTCCATCAAGGCACCACCGCCGCGAAGGGCGGAATGTAGGAAGGGAAGTAGACAGTAGACAGTAACCACTAAAGCAGGTTTCACTTGAGTGAACACGAGGGGGAATTAACCACAGAGGCACAGAGGCACAGCTTAAAGAGGTATAACTCGACGGGCCGTGCCTCTGTGTCTCTGTGGTTAACCCTCGTTCGATGCTCACCCAACCGCAA